>NZ_JASCXP010000656.1:0-2432 GCF_030010695.1 Nocardia sp. CC201C | reverse complement strand
ACCGGCGAGATTACTTGTCGTCCAGCGGAATCGGTGGCAGCACCGGATATTCACCGGTGTACCCGGCGCGCTCCGCGGCGATGGCCAACACCCGCCTGCGGGCGACGAGCCAGCCGACAGCGAGCGCCGGAACGATGATGGCCAGGCTGGCGACGGTCCAGGTGCCGACCGGGTAGTCGAAGGCCATGAGCACCAGCACACCGACCAGGAAGGCCAGGGTGGCGATGCCGGTCCAGGGCGCGCCGATCATCCGGAACGCCGGGCGCTCGGCGCGCCCCTCCTGCGACCAGCGGTACAACTTGAGCTGACACAGCACGATGGTGGCCCACGAGGCCAGAATTCCCAGCGACGCCACATTCAGCACGATTTCGAATGCCTGCGACGGCACGACGTAATTCAGCCAGATGCCGAACAGCGCGATACAACTGGTGAGCAGAATGCCGCCGTAGGGCACACCGCTGCGGGACATGCGCGCGGTGAAAGTCGGCGCACTGCCGTTCATGGCCATGGAACGCAGAATGCGCCCGGTCGAATAGAGTCCGGCATTGAGCGAGGACAGCGCGGCGGTGAGCACCACGAAGTTCATGATCGAACCCATGTGCGCCACACCGAGTTTGCCGAAGAACGTGACGAACGGGCTTTCGCCCGCCTGGTATGCGGTATACGGCAGCAGCAGGGCCAGCAGAATCACCGACCCGCAGTAGAACACCGCGATGCGCATGATGACCGAATTGATGGCGCGCGGCATGATCTTGGCCGGATTCTCGGTCTCACCGGCGGCGATACCCACCATTTCCACGGCGGCGTAGGCGAATACGACGCCGGAGGTGACCGTGATGAGCGGCAGCACGCCGGTCGGGAACCAGCCGCCCGCGGCTTCGACCATGCCGAACCCGGTGGGCTGGCCGTCGACCTCGAAGCGGCCCGCGAAGAAGATGGTGCCCACCACCAGGAAGCTGACCAGGGCGGCCACCTTGATCATGGCGGCCCAGAACTCCATCTCGCCGAACCACTTCACCGACACCAAATTGATGCCCAGCACGATGAGCAGCGCGCCGAGCGCCAGCACCCACTGCGCGACGGGCTGGAACGGCCCCCAATAGTGCAGATAGGTCGCGATGGCGGTGGTGTCGACAATGCCGGTCATGGACCAGTTCAGGAAATACATCCACCCGGCGACGAAAGCCGCCTTCTCCCCGAAGAATTCCCGCGCATAGGAGACGAAGGACCCCGACGACGGTCGGTGCAGCACCAACTCGCCGAGCGCCCGCAGAATGAAGAAGACGAAAATGCCGCAGACCAGGTAGACCAGGAACAGCGACGGTCCGGCGCTGTGCAGGCGACCGCCCGCACCGAGGAACAGGCCGGTGCCGATGGCGCCGCCGATGGCGATCATCTGCAACTGCCGCGGCTTGAGGCTCTTGTGATAGCCGGAGTCCTCCGCCGTGAGGTTGGTGGCCTGTGTCCGGATCTCGGTCATACGCCGGTTAACCCTCCGCAATCGTGTAGTGAGGCGTTGTGACGATACCTTGCCATTTACTGAGCACCACATCGCTGTCCCGACCGGGGCGGATGACGGTTCCAGCGGCATTTCGACGGTTCGCCACCTACCTGTCTTACAGGTTGCTTCGAGGACGCTCAACTTTGACCTCCCCCGACAGGGCACGCTTATTCGCCATCCGCCGCGAAAGCCCCGTCCACCGCGCCGCCCGGCGTTAGAGTCCGATCATGAGGCGTACGCGGAACTGGAGCGGCGCGGCCGCCGCCCTATTGCTCCTGCTCGGATTGGTCACGGCCTGTACGACCGGCCCGGAGAACGAGGCCGACGGCACCTGTGTGACGAGTGCCAACGGCACCCCGCTGACCGCCCGCGCCGCGCCCGGCGCGACCACCACGAATCTGAGCACCAATCCCGAGATCGCGTCCGGCTATCGCACCGGGATGACGCCGGTGCGCACGGCGACGTTCTCCGTCTCCACCGCCAATCCGCTCGCCACCGACGCGGCCTGCCGGGTGCTGCGTGACGGCGGCACCGCGGCCGATGCCCTGATCGCGGCGCAGACCGTGCTGGGGCTGGTGGAACCGCAGGCGTCGGGGATCGGCGGCGGGGCGTTCCTGCTCTACTACGACGCCGCCACCGGGGCCGTGGACGCCTACGACGGCCGTGAGACCGCGCCCGCGGCGGCCACCGAGAACTATCTGCGCTGGATCAGCGAGACCGATCGCACCGAACCGCAGCCGTCCACCCGCGCCAGCGGGCGTTCCATCGGCACCCCGGGCGTGCTGCGCATGCTGGAGCTGGCCCATCGCGAGCACGGCAAACAGTCGTGGCGGGAGCTGTTCGATCCCGCCATCGCCCTGGCCGATCAGGGCTTCGCCATCAGCCCCCGGTTGGCGGGCCAGATCGCGGAGTCGGCGGGCGGTAATGGCCC
>NZ_JASCXP010000655.1:0-2477 GCF_030010695.1 Nocardia sp. CC201C | reverse complement strand
ATCTCGACCGAGGAGCACGGCTGGACTTCGGCGCGTACCCTCGGCTGGGCGGCGGCCGGAGCGCTCGCCCTGATCGCCTTCGCGCTGGTGGAGGCGCGCACCGCCGATCCCCTGGTGCCGCTGGGCTTCCTGCGCCGCCGCTCCCTCGTCGGGGCCACGGTCTTCGGCTTCATGCTGGCCTCGGCGCAGTTCGCGAGCTTCTACTTCGTCTCCCTGCTCATGCAGCGGGTGCTGGGCTACTCGCCGGTGGCGACCGGGCTGGCCTTCGTGCCGTTCTGCCTCGGGGTGGGCGTCGGCCTGCGGGTCGCGATGCTCACCGCGCCGAAGTACGGTCCGCGCCCGGTGCTGCTGATCGGCGGGCTGCTGGGGGCAGCGGGTCTGCTGTGGTTCGGATTCGCCACTCCCACATCGCATTTCCTGGTCGCGGTGCTGGGTCCGTCGATGGTGGCGAGCGTCGGGGTGGGCGCGGCCACGGTGGCGATGGGAGTCGCGGCCGTCAGCGGCGTGCCCGCCGAGCAGTCGGGGCTGGCCTCCGGAATCCTCAACAGCGCACGGCAACTCGGCGGCTCACTGGGACTGGCGGTGCTGGCCACCACGGCCGCGACCGTCATCGGTGACAGCGGCGCACCCGAGGTGCTCGCCGACGGGTACACCACCGCGCTGCGGCTGGCGGCGGCACTGCTCGCGGTCGGGGCCGTGGCCGCCGCGCTCATCCTGCGCGCACCGGCCCGGCAGCCCGCGCCCGCTGCCGCACCCGCGCCATAGTCCGCGGCGGCACCGGCGTGCGAAGTCGCGGCCGCGGCGACGTGCGATAGTACGCGGCTCACCGGCGGCAGAACCCGCAGCGCGCCGCCGCTGTCACCGGATGCCTATGGCGTGTCGAGGAATTCGGCGACGGTGGCGGCCACCAGGGCCGGATCGTTCTTGTCGATGCCGAAGTGGTCGAGGCCCCGGAAGGTGTATCGGACGCAGTGCGGGATGACCTCGGCCAGCCGGTCGCGGTCGGCGTCGTCGCGGGCGAGCCGGTCGCGATCGCCGTCCATGAGCAGCACCTCCGCCGTGATGTCGCGATAGTGCGGATAGGTGTCGTCCAGGCGGATGACCTCGCGGTGCTCGCGCAGATTCTCCCACAGCAGACTCGAGATGATGTCGCGCTCAGGCGCTTTCATGGCCAACGGCATGGCACGCTCCAGCATCCACTTCGGCACGCGGCGAATGCCCTCCGGGCCGACCGCACGCAGGTACTGCACGAACGCCTTCCACGGCTTGTCCTGCCGCAGATACTTCTCATAGGACGGAATCCAGTTCGAGGGCATCGAACCGTTGACGGAGACACCGGGTTCGTACACCGCGACCTTCCGGATCTCCGGATCCCGCGCCGCCTCCAGGGCGATGAGCCCGCCGTAGCTGTGCCCGACCAGCAGGGTCGCGCCGGTCTTGTCGCGCAGTGCGCGCAGATCCTCGAGTTCGGTATCGATACTGTAGTCCTCCCCCTGCGGCCCGCTGTCGCCGCGGCCGCGCCGCTCCATGATGTGCACCGTGAATCGCTCCCCCAGGGTACGGGCGAAGCGGGCGAAACCCGCGGCCACCGACAGCGCCCCCGGAATCACGATCACACTCGGGCCGTGCCCGGTGGTGTGAAAGGCGATCGGCGTGCCGTCGGCGGCGATGATCGTCTCGCTGGTTCCCTCGAATTCGGCAGGCATTCCCATATCCCCCAGTCTGCTCCAAACGGACGAATCAGCGCTCTAGTTCACGCGCAGTCCGCTGGCGCGCAGGACCCGACGGTCGATTCCGGAGCGAATGGACTCCTCGGTGCCGATGATCCGGACCCGTTTGCGCGCGCGGGTGATGGCCGTGTACAGCAATTCCCTGGTGAGCAGCGTGGATTCGGGTCCGGGCAGCACCACCGAGACGGTGTCGTACTGGCTGCCCTGGCTGCGGTGGATGGTCATGGCGTACACGGTGGTGACGCCCGGGAACTGGGTGGGGTGCACCAGATACGGTTCGGTGCCGCGCTGCAGGGCGGCGCGCAGCGTGCCGTCGGGCGCGCGCACGATCACGCCGGTGTCGCCGTTGTAGATGCGGGCCTCGTGGTCGTTGGCGGTGACCAGCAGCGGCTGGCCCGGATACCACTGTCCCGCACCGGGATCGGAGGCGATACCGGCGGCGGTGACCCAGCTGGCGGCGAGCCGGTCCCAGCGCTCCACGCCGTAGGGGCCCTGCCGGTGCGCGCACAGCAGCCGATGCGATTCCAGGGCGGTGAGCGCGGCGGCGGCATCACCGCGCAGGGCGGCGTCGGTGGCGTCGCCGGAGGCGCGCAGCAGGTCCTCGCGCACCTCGCTGACGTCCTCGGGGGCGTGCAGGGACAGTTCGTGGCCGCCGTCGGCCAGCAGCGCGAGGGCGGCGTCGGCGTCACCCGCGCGCACGGCCACCGCCGGATGCTCGGCGACCCGGTCCACGGTGAAGGCGGCGTC
>NZ_JASCXP010000654.1:0-2480 GCF_030010695.1 Nocardia sp. CC201C | reverse complement strand
GGCGGTCACGCGCCAGCGGCCGAGCCGGTTCCCGGCACGTCCCCCGGCGGTAGGCACCGCGCCCCGACCACGCCACCGCCGAGCCCGCCCACGCGCTACGGCACGCCGCAGCCCGGCGGCCCGCAGCATCCCGGCACGGCGAATCCGGCTACCCCCGAGGGGAATCCGTCCGCCGCTCAGCCGCACGCACCCGCGGCCGAACAGCGCTGGACCGCTCCCCCGACCGCCTCGCCGACGCACCCGGCACCGGACGAAGCTCGCCCCGACACCGCGGCCGAGTCTCAGGCCCCGTACGCGACTCCGCGGCCACCGGACCCGCAGACACCACCCGCACGCGGCGCACAGGTCCCCGGTTCGACAACCGCGCGAGAACCGGACTCAGCCGGTCCGCTGGCACCCGACACTGCCGGTCCCGGCCCTATCGACCGTGGGCCGAGTTCGCCCGCAGCACAGCGCAACACACCGGCCGACGACCGCCACGCACCGGATACGACGGGTTCCGACCCTGCCGACCGTGGGCCGGGTTCGCCCGTACCGCAACACAACACACCAGCCGACCATCCCGAGACAACGGACGCAACCGACCCCGGTCCGGGCGACCGTGGGTCGAGTTCGCCCGTACTGCAACACAGCACACCGATCGACCATCCCCAGACAACGGACGCAACCGACCCCGTCTCAGTCGGCCGTGGATCGAGTTCGCCCGTACCGCAGAGCAATCCCGCTCCCGGCCACCCGGCACCCACGCCGCAGAATCGGTGGGCCTCCCCGCCTGCCGCACACCCCGAGCACCGGGCGCCGGAAGAGCGGCCGACCAGCGGTCCGATCGACCGCCCGGGATCGGACGGGGCAGGAGCGCGGGCGGTCGGACCCTGGGCGAGCGCCGCGACCGGTCCCCAGGCGGGTGGCCCGCACTCGACCGGTCGGTCGCACACGGTTCCACCGGATTTCGAGTCCGGCGACAGTGCGCCGCAACCGGATGCGGCGCGGTTCCAGTCCGAGCAGCAGGCTCCGGAGCAGGGGCACGCCGCGCCCTACCCACCCACGCCGACGATGGCCTCGGAACAGGACGGCCAGCCTGGACTGCCTTGGCGGCAACAGCAGCCGACCGCGTACCCCCAGCCTCCCGAACCGCCCTCACCGAGCCTGTACACCCAGGCTCTGGAGCAGCCCTACGCCACGCACGGTCAGCCCGGCCCCGGCGGTCAGCCTGACTCCGGCGAGCGGCCCGAACCGGAGCAACCCGCTCAGGGTCGACCCGAGCAGCCGAATCCGGGCCAGCCCGACTACGGCAGCCGGGCCGGACACCCGCACCCCGGTCCCGCCTACCCACCTCACCCCGGCCACAGCCAGCCCGGCCACAGCCAACCCGGCTACGACCAGCCCAGCCACAACCAGCCCGGCTACAACCAGCCTGGCTACGGTCAGCCCGGCTACAACCAGCCTGACTACGGTCAGCCCGGCTACGGTCAGCCTGACTACGGTCAGCCTGGCTACGGCCAGCCCGGTGCGCCCGCACAGCCGGGTTACGGCCCGGCGGGGGGCGGGCGTCCGTACGGCAATCCCGCTGCCGCACAGGGCGGCCCGATCCCTTCACTGGATGACGTCCCGCTGCGCCGCGCCAAGAAGGCCCCGGGTTCGGGGTGGCGGCGGGCCGTCCATCACCTGTCCGGCGGCGCCGTCAACCCGGGCATGTCCGCCGAGGAGCGCCGCCTACAGGAGCTGGTGGCCCGCATTCGCCAGCCCGTGCGCGGCGACTACCGCATCGCGGTGCTCTCCCTGAAGGGCGGTGTCGGCAAGACCACCACCACCATGGGCCTGGGTTCCATCTTCGCCTCCATCCGCGGCGACCGCGTGATCGCCGTGGACGCCAACCCCGACTTCGGCACCCTCTCCCAGCGCGTCGCCCTCCAGACCCGCTCGACGGTGCGAGATCTGTTGCTGGACGAGCACATCCAGCGCTACTCCGACGTCCGCCGCCACACTTCCCAGGGCACCAGCCGCCTGGAAGTGCTTGCCAGCGAACGGGACCCGGCCGCCTCCGAAGCCTTCAACGAGGAGGAGTACCGCGCCGTCGCCCGCATCCTGCAGCGCTTCTACAACATCATCCTCACCGATTGCGGTACGGGCCTGATGCATTCGGCCATGGCGGGCGTCCTGGATCTGGCCCACTCCCTGGTGCTCATCTCGTCCTCGGCCATCGACGGCGCCCGCAGCGCCGCCGCCACCCTGGACTGGCTGTCCCTGCACGGCCACGACCACCTGGTCCGCAACGCGGTGGTGGTCATCAACCTCCCCCGCCAGGGCTCCCCCAATGTCGGCATCCAACAGCTCCGCGAGTACTTCCTCGCCCGCTGCCGAGCCGTCCACATCATCCCCTTCGACCAACACCTCTCCGAAGGCGCCGAAATCGACCTGTCCCGCCTGCACAAAACCACCAAGCGCGCCCTGGTGGAACTCGCGGCAACCGTCGCTGACGA
>NZ_JASCXP010000653.1:0-2533 GCF_030010695.1 Nocardia sp. CC201C | reverse complement strand
GACCTCCGAGAGCGCGCTGCGGCTGACGTGCCCACGGCCCGAGCGGCGGGCCGGTGGGACGGTCGCGGTCAGTCCGCGCTCTCCTGGCGTTTGTCGGAGTGGCCCAGGGAGCGGCCGGGGGCAACCTTGTCGCGGACGCGTTGTTTGAGCACGGCTATATCGGGAAAGCCGCCGTCGGCCTTGCGTTCCCAGATCTGATCGCCGTCGACGCTGATCCGGAAGATGCCACCCTCACCCGGGATGAGCGCCACCTCGGAGAGGTCGGTGGCGAAGGTGCTCAGCAGTTCCTGCGCCATCCAGCCGGCGCGCAGCAGCCAGCGGCATTGCGTGCAGTACTCGATCGCGACGCGGGACATGGTGCGCACCCTACCGGTCCGGGGCAGAACGCCGATCGTGCGGGCGACCGCACATGTCGGTGGTCTGCGATAGAACTCGGGGCAACAGTGGAAGGGGGAGCGATGCGGACGCGAGAGACCGCGGCGGTGCCGAATGATCCGCCAGCGGTGGCCGGACGACCGTCGACGGCGGACAAGCGGCACGTGCGGGTGAGCGCGGGGCTGGCGGATCTGGATATGTGGCTGGCCGATCAGGTACGGACCGGCCTGGCTCAGATGGATCGGTCGCACCAGGTGTTCGAGGCGGTGGCGGCGCGGATGGTCGACGCGCAGGCCCCCGGAGTGGCGCGGGCGCTGCGTGAACTCGCGCACGTCGGAACGCGGGCCGACTGGCCGCAGCGGCTGCTGCGGGAACTGGGCCGCCTGCATCTGCTGATCGCCGCCCACCAGCGACTCGACCACCTCTCCCCCGCCCTCCGCGCCAGCGTGCGGACCCACATCGGCTACCCCACCCCCGTGGATTCGGTGCGCGAACAACCCGCGGTGCGCGACATCTGGCAGGTGCTCGCCACCCGCACCACCGTCGAAGACGGCCTGTACTCCCGCCGCACCTGGTTGCGCGGCACCACGACCGCCCGCTGGGCGCTCCTGCTCGACCACCACTACGGCAGCCCCACCTTCCCCCAGGACACCCCCGCCCCCGGCGTCCACATCGACGCCGACCTGCACTATTACCCCGCCGCCGCACCACTGCGCGCGGTCTGGGGCGAGCGCTACGGCGAACCCGCCTCCCACACCCAACGACCGAACGCCGACATCGCCTCGGCCTCACCACCGCCCGGCCCACTCCCCGCACCCGGACCCGAAACCTCCACCGCACCACCGGCCGCCGCGAGCGCGGGGATCGGGCGCGATCCGGTCACCGGGCCACCGGGCTCCATCGACGCGGCCGGGCTCGGCATTTCCGCCGCGCTGGGCGCGCATGCCGCGGCGGTGGGTGCGGATCCGTTGCTGCGCTCGTGGCCGATGATGCTGGTCGATGTGGTGCCGGTGCGGTCCGAGAATGGTTGGTATGTGGTGGAAGCCGCGGGGGATTCGCTTCCGGTCACCGTCGAGGACGGCGAGCCGTGGCGCATGCTGGGCGTCTCCGGCGGCCATCCGGTGACGGTGGTCGGCGAGTGGACCACGGACGGGCTGGTGCCGCTCGCCGTGCACGCCGGGGGGACGGTCGTGGATGCCGTGGCGGCGGACGGGATTTCGGTCGCCACGCCGCCGGTCGCCAGCGCGCTGGGTGGTCGGTCGGGTACCGCGGCCGCCGCCGAGCCGGGTATCGCGGAGCTCGTCTCCACGGCGCTGGTCGGCACGGCCCGGCGCACCGTCGATACCGCCGCGCTTCCGGCACCCGTCGCGGCGGCGTCCCGGTCCGGCGCGGATCCGGCCGTCGCCCTGCTCGAAGCCATTGCCCTGCAGGACTGTTTCGTGCGCGGGGCGGTATCGCCGAGTGCGGCGGAGAAGTCCGATATCGCCGAAGACGATCCGCGCCCGCTGCTGCCGCCCGCCGCCGCGGCACGGCTGGGAAGCCTGCTGACCGGTACCTCGTCCTTTCTGGCGGAGTGGTTCGCGGCGGCCGAGCCGTTCGACTACCGCGCCCCGGACGCCATGTGCAGCCGGCTGCTGGAACGCGCCAAATCGGTTGCCGCCCATCGGGAAGCCCTGCTGCGCCTGGCCGGTGCGCGCGGTCGCTGGCTGGCGGCGCGGCATCCCGGCTGGCGCGGTCTGATCCGCGCCGCCGCGGACGACGACTCGGTATGGTCGCACGGCCGCCCGGCGGAGCGCCGGGCCTGGTTGGCCCGGCTGCGCCGCACCGATCCCGGCGCGGCGCGCACGGCACTCGCGACCTCCTGGCCCACCGAATCCGGCCCTGGCAAGGTGGAGCTGCTGGCGGTGCTGGCGGACCGTCTGTCGACGGCCGACGCACCGCTGCTGGAATCCGGCCTGGACGATCGCCGGGCCGAGGTGCGCAGACTGGCCGCGGATCTGCTGGCCCGCCTGCCCGATTCGGCTTTCGCCGAGCGGATGGCGCGGCGCGCGAGCGCATGGCTCACCATGGGCGCGCACCCCGACGGTCCGCGCCTGACCACCACCGGTCCGGGCGTGCTCGACGACGCCGCCCGCCGCGACGGCATCGCGGATCCGTT
>NZ_JASCXP010000652.1:0-2550 GCF_030010695.1 Nocardia sp. CC201C | reverse complement strand
GGCCAGTCGATATCGGTCTCGACGGCCTTGTTGAGGTAGTTGGTGAATACGTTGAGCGCGACATTCGCGATGGTCTCGACGATCTCACCATCGGTGAGCCCGGCGGCCCGGGCGGCCTTCACATCGGCCTCCTCCACACCGCCGCGCGAGCGCACCACCGCGGCGGCGAAGGTCAGCACCGCCTCGGCCTTGGCGTCGGAGGAGCGGCCATGCCGGTTGGCCTCGATCTCCTCGGCGGTCAGCTTGGCGATATTCGCGCCGATGTAGGAGTGCGCGGAAAGGCAGTAGTCACAACCGTTCTCCTCGGCGACCAGCAGCGCGATCCGCTCCCGGGTGGGTGCGGCCAGCGCACCGCCGCCCAGCGCACCGGAGAAGCCGAGGTAGGCCTCCAGCACGGCGGGGCTGTTGACCATGGCCTTGGTCATGTTCGGGGTGACGCCCAGGGCCTGCTGTACGCCCGCGAGCAGGTCGGCGGCCTTGCCGGTGGCGGACTCGGGCTGGATCAGGGGCAGACGGGACATGACGAAACCTCTTCGTGTAGAGCGCTTTCCGCGCTGTTCGCTTGATGCCTGACCGATTTTCTAACCGGCCATTGCCATATAGAAGGTTAGTGCGGTCGCGATCATTCCCACTTCGCGAAAATTTCTCGAGATTTCTTTCGTCGCAGGTCAGAGGCTCGCTGCTGTGAGCAGATCCGCTCAGGGCAGCACGGCGGGACACCGCCGGTGCGTGCGGGGCACGGTGGAGCCATGGCACACGACGAACAGACACCGACGTTCAACTGGCACACCCGAGAACGCCTCTTCGCCAAGCGCATCCTGGTACTCGACGGCGCGCTCGACGACGACAACGGCACCCTGCTGATGACGCAGATGCTGCAACTGGCCACCGAGGACCCCGACACCGGGATCGCGCTGTGGATCCACTCGCCGGGCGGATCGGTTCCGTCCATGCTCGCCATCCGCGACGTCATGCGGCTGGTGCCGTGCGAGGTCTCCACGCTGGCGCTCGGATTGGCGTGCAGCGCAGGGCAATTCCTGCTCTCCTCCGGCACCCGGGGGCGGCGCTTCGCGCTGCCGCACGCCCGCATCCTCATGCACCAGGGCTCCGCCGGTATCGGCGGCAGCGCGGTGGAGGTGGAGGTGCAGGCCGACGATCTGCGGCACACCGTGCAGACGGTGCTCGGCCTCATCGCCGAGGACACCGGGCAGCCCTACGACCAGATCTACGAGGACTCGCTGCACGACCGGTGGTTCACCGCCGCGCAGGCCCGCGACTACGGATTCATCGACGGCATCGTCGAATCGTTCGGCCAGGTGCTTCCGCAACGACAGAAGGTGGGGATCGCATGAGCGGTCAGGCGCGAAGGCGGCAGCGAAGTGTAACCACGCAGCGCCCCGATCATGCGGGAAAGGAAACGGCATGAGCTCCTACACGATTCCGAATGTCATCGCGCAGCATCCGCGCGGTGAGCGGATCATGGACGTGTACTCGCATCTGCTCACCGAGCGGATCGTCTACCTGGGCACGCCCATCGACTCCGGCGTGGCCAACGCGCTCATCGCGCAGCTGCTGCACCTGGAGGCGGAGAGCCCCGGCCAGGACATCAACCTCTACATCAATTGCGAGGGCGGCGATCTCACCGCCATGCTCGCCATCTACGACACCATCCAGCACATCAGCTCACCCGTGGTGACCACCTGCGTGGGCCAGGCCATCGCGGTCGGCGCGGTCCTGCTCGCCAGCGGCGCACCCGGCCGCCGCTCCATCCTCCCGCACGCCCGCGTGGTCCTGCACCAGCCCGCGGCCCAGGGCCGCGGCACCATCCCCGACCTCATCATCCAGGCCGACGAGCTGGTGCGGATGCGAGCCGAGGTCGAATCCGTCCTGTCCAAGCACACCGGCCGCTCCCCCGAGTCCCTCCGCCACGACACCGACCGCGACCGCGTCTTCACCGCCGCGGCGGCAGTGGACTACGGCCTGGTCGACCAGGTGCTCGGCGGCGAGTAGTGCGAGCACGCCGCCGATCGGGGCCGGATCGCGGCCGGTCCCGACCCGGCAGCCGGACCGCAACCTGGAACGACACAACGGCCGGGACGCGGTCGACGGATGCGGTGTCACGGCACGGGCCGGGCCGCCGCCCACGGCAGCATCGGACAGGGCAGGACCACTCGACCACACGGGATATCGGTACGTCAGCGCACAGCACATCATGGGCGCGACAGAAGTCGGCCGCGCCGGAGTCAGCACCGACGGCATCCGAGCGGACAGCGGAGCCGGTCGGTCAGGCGGCGAGCAGGACCAGGTTCGGGCCGCTGGCGTGCGGGGCCGCGGGACGCGAATAGTCGGCGGGGCGGATTCGGGTGGTCGGGCGCACCGCCACCGCGCGCCGCAAGCGCCGGAGGTCGTCGGCGACCTGCTCGATGAGTCCGGACAGCGAAGTGCCGAGCGCACCCGCCATGGCGGCGATCATCTCGCTCGACGGTTCCTTGCGGCCGCGCTCCACCTCGGAGAGGTACTGCGGCGACACCCCGGCCCGCCCGGCCGTCT
>NZ_JASCXP010000651.1:0-2558 GCF_030010695.1 Nocardia sp. CC201C | reverse complement strand
GGGCGCCGACGGCCGCGCCGACACCGCAGCCGATCGGCACCAGCACGGCCGGGGCGAGTGCGCCCGCCGTACCGGCTCCGAGCAGTGCGCCCATCGAGCTGGTGGCGGCCATGCGGTCGGATTCCTCACGCGAGAAACCCATGCCGTCGTAGGCGGCGGCGATCTGCCATTCCGCCCAGTCCGCGTACGCCTGCGCCTTGTCGCGCGTCCGTACGTCCACCCATTCGGGCAGGTCGACGATGCCGGTGCCGAGCCGCAGCTGGTGCGGATTCTCCGGAATGTACGGCGTTTCCGGTGCGGGCCGCGCGGGCTCGGCCTCGGGTTCGGAGGGCTGTTCGCGCTGGCTCGGCGGCTGCACCAGGGTGTCGATATTCGGCTGCACCTGCTGCTGCGGCCGGGGCCGGGGCGGAGGTGGGGGTGGGTCCGGAATCCAGTCGGCCGGGCTGGGTGTGGGCGGTGTCGCGGGGGCCTGGGGCGGCTGGGTCAGTCCCGGTTGTCCCTCGCCGGGCACCGCGAGCCCGGGTTGTCCCGGTGCCGCCCCGGCCACGCCGTGTCCCGCGGCGAGGACCACGGGTAGGACGGAGAGAGCGGTCAATGTGCGTCTAGCGGTCATTCCGGATCCCCTTTTCGCGGCGGGTGTCGCGCCGACCGCACATCCCACACCAAACCCTCTGGACGCCCACTGCGGTCGGCCGTCACCACCCCGGGTGACATATCGGGTTCCCGCCGCAATTACCCCGCGATGAGTCCCCGTCACCTGCGATGATGTTTTGCCGGGATGATGGTACCCGAAACTGAGGTCCGGCAACTGAATACGGACGAGTCGGTATGAATTCCCTTGGATAGCCGACATCCTCCGAATCCGCCACAATAAGATCGGCGGGAGTGCGCGGCAGCCGTGCCCCGCAACACCTTTCATCAGCGCCCCGATCCGCGAAGGGGAGGCTCGTGCGCCTATCAGCAATCTGCCAGCGAACGGCGCTGCTCCTGCTGACACTGATCACCGCCGCCGCCTGCGGCCTCTCCGACACCCCATCGTCCGCACCCACCTCGGCGCCCCCCGACCCGAACCGGCCACCGGCCGACATTCACTGGGAGACCTGGCAGGGTGTGCGACTTCCCTTCGGCGGCAAGGACGGTCCCACCCGCGTCGCCGAGGCCGCCCTGGGCTACTCGCACACCCCACAGGGTGCGGCATTGGCCGCCATCCACCACACCGTCCGCATCTCCCTGGCCCCCGACGCCACCTGGTCGAAGATCGCCGCGCAGACCCTCGTACCCGGCCCCGGCAAGGACGAATGGGTGCTGGCCCGCGCCCGGATCTCGGTCACCCAACCCGCCTCCGTGGAACTGGCTCCCCGCATCGCCGCCTACCGGTTCACCACGTACGCCGAGGATCGCGCCCAGTTGCTCGTGTACAGCATCTACTCGGACAACAGCATTGCGGCAAACACTCAGACAGTCGTCTGGTCGCACGACGACTGGCGTTTGCTCCTGCCCGATCCGGCCCTGAAATCCGTGGTGGTGGAAGCGGTCCCGGATATCCCCGCTGATGCCGTGCGATTGCCGCAACCCGACTAGTCGGCTGTCCCATTTGCGCCGCCGCGACTCGGCTGGCATACATGCGCACCGGCAATGTCGCGTGCCCGGAATGCCGACCACGGCGCGCCGACTCCACTCCCGCCGGTTCGCATCGGGTGGTCCGTCCCGCACACCACCCGCATCTCCAGCCGATGCGCGCCGCGCCGGACACGGGCACCGCGCCCGAACGGCGGCGGCACCGCCCGGGCGCGGTCCGACCCGCGTTCTTCCGTGCCGAGTCAGACGCGCGCGGCCACGGCTGCGCGGACCTCTTCGGCCACCAGGTCGGCGTTGATCTGCGCACCGGCCATGGCGCCCGCGGCGGCGGCGCTGCCGACCTGGGCGGACAGGTCGGTGACATTGCCCGCGGCCCAGACACCCGGCACCTCGGTACGGCCGGTCGGGTCGGCGGGGATGTGCTCGCCCATACCGGAGGGGTGGGCGACCGCGGTCAGGCCCAGGCCCGCGAGGAATTCGGCGCGCGCCACCATGCGCGAGGCGACCGCCACCGTGGTGCGGGGGATGAGCGTGCCATCGGCCAGCCGCACACCGGTGAGCCGGTCCTGGGTGATCTCCAGTGCGGCCACCGCCCCCTCGACGACCTCGATTCCCCGCGCCGCCAGCTCCTCCCGCTGGTCCGCGCTCAACGGCAGATCGTTGGCGAGAAACGCCACATCGGCGCTCAACTGCCGGAACAGTAGTGCGCCGTGCACCGACATCGGCCCGGTGGCGATGACGCCGATGGGCTGATCGCGCACCTCCCAGCCGTAGCAGTAGGGGCAGTGCACCACCTCGCGCCCCCAGCGTTCGCGCAGTCCCGCGATATCGGGCAGTTCGTCGGCCAGCCCGGTGGTCACCAGCAGTCGCCGCGCTCGCACCGCCCCGCCGTCGCGCAGCGTCACCGCGAAACCGTCGTCCGTGCGCGCCACCGCCGTGACCTCACCGTCGACGATCTCGCCGCCGTAGCCGCGCACCTC
>NZ_JASCXP010000650.1:0-2564 GCF_030010695.1 Nocardia sp. CC201C | reverse complement strand
GTGGCCGAGTTCGCCGACCGCCGACCCGTCGCCGTAGGGATCGCGGCCGTGGATCTCCGTCAGGCTGGTGCGCAGCCAGACGTCGAACGGGTCCGACGAACCACTCAGCACCCGCATCGCCCGGCTCGGATCGGCCGCCTCCAGGTGATAGATCGCCGTCACATCCTGCCCGGTGCCGGTGCACCACATCAATTCCCGCGAGATGCCCGCCGCCTTGCGCGACGCGCGATACCGGGCCACGCGATCGCCGCCCAGTTCCCGCTGCACCTCCCGCCACCGGTCGAGTCGACCCGGCAGGATGGGGCAGGTCCGCACCGCGGGCACATCCACCGCCCGCACCCGGGCCCTCGACCGCGGTCCCAGCGAACCCACGCCGAGCTGGGCCAGCATATTGCCGTCCACTCCGATGCCCCAGCGCTCCGCGATGCGCCCGTCCTGGAGCCGCCACACCACCACGCCCTTGGAAGCGATGCGCTTGCCGGTGGGGGCCAGGCCGAGGAATTCGCCCTGATGCGTGCCCCGCCAGGTGTTGTGGATGACGACGTGATCGGCGTGCGCGCTCATCTCCTCGATGGTGACCTTCAGGTCGGGGAAGCCCCGGCGCAGTCCGGCGATGGTGTAGCGCACCCCTTCCAGTCCGTCCGGCGCACCCGGCAGGGGCTGATGATCGATGATGTCGTCGCGGTAGATCTCGTCGAGTATGGAGAAATCTCCTTGGTTGACGAATTCGTCGAAAACCCTTCTGATAATTGCCTTGTTGTCCTCTGCCGACATCGTTCGCTCCTTCGTTCCGGTGCGGGAAGCCGTCGCTCCCCGCACCCGGCTCAGTGTCGCGAGCCGACACCGCATCGGCCTCGAGGAAATCTGACCGAGATCTTGCGCGGCACGCGGCGGCCGGTGGTTACCGCGCGAAACAGGTCCCGCGTACCGGCGGCCCGCGTTCCTCCAAGAGAGCGGGTTCCAGGCGGTGCGCGCGACGGTCAGCAGGATCGGCAGGGCGGCCAGAACGACGCGGGCGGCGATCTGGATCCATCGGCGCTCGTACAGGATGTCGATGTATTCGCGCAGGAATGCGCCCGGTAGGGGGTCTGGCCGCGGATCCGGAACGACGGATGCGGTCAGCAGGGTGGCGAGACGGGTGCGGTGGGGTCGAGCAGGTATTCGGTGGCGGCGGCTTCCGCGCAGCCGTAGCCGGACCCGACCAAGCCGTGCGCGGTGCCGGGCACCAGCACGAGCGTCCCGCCGAAGCGGTCGGCGACCGCCCGCGCGCCCGCGGCCGGCGTGCGCACATCGCCGTGGCTGTTGACGACCAGCGGCGCCACCGCATCGGCTCCCGGCCGCAGCGGGCCCAGTGCCTCTCCCCGCGGCCAGAACGCGCAGGCCCCGTAGCCCTCCCGCACCGACCTCCATCCGCCGACCTCCGTCAACCGCCGGACCAGCTGACCGATATCGGTGGGCCAGGCGAAGTCGGCGCAGTGGTTGCCGAAGTTGAGCCCCATATCCGGCGGCCCCGGATGCAGCGCCGCGACGGCGTCGACCAGCTCGGCGGAAGGGGTGGGCAGCGGTCGATCGGGCGGATCGCCCACCAGGTCCTCGAGCGCGTGCGAGGTGCCCGCGACAAAGGCCGGGCCGTCGCGATCGGGATCGAGAGCGCCGTCGAGCACCGCGGCCCGCACCTGCCGCGGATACCGGGCCATGTACGCCTGCGCGAGCAACGTGTCATAGGAGGACATCAGCAGGCTGATCCGCTCCTCACCCAGTGCGATGCGGATGGATTCGAGATCCGCGGCGACGTCCGCGGTACCGAGATGGCCGATGAGCGGTCCGATGCGCCGCTCGCAGGCACCGACGTACGCACGGGCCGCCGCCTCGGTCGCGGTGAGGTCCGGAGTCACGGCCTGATCATCCAGCTCGTTGGGCTCGTCCGACTCCTCTTCCGCCGCAGCGCACTCGACCTTCGCGCTCTGCCCCACGCCGCGGCGATCGAAACCGATCACATCGAACCGCTGCCGCAGTCGCTCGGGCAGGAACAGCCCGTGTGCCACCGCCGACCGCAGGCCCGATATCCCGGGCCCACCGGGACTGGTCACCAATACCCCGATACGCTCGGCGGGCGCACTGGCGGGCAGGCGCGATACCGCGAGGTCGATGGTGCCCGCATCGGGGTCGGCCGGATCGACCGCCACCGAGACGGTGCCGCACTCGCGTGTGGTCAACTCGCCGACCGGGCAGGGCCGCCAGTCGATTCCATGCTGCCTCCCGGTGTCGCCGGGCCCGGTCGAGGGAGCCGCGCATGCGGACAGCACCGAGACGAACAGTGTCGACGCCACGGCGGCCAGCGATATCGCCCGGGCGGTTCGTACGGGCATAGGTCGGTTCTCCTTGGCTATGAGAATGGATTAAGGGCACGGGCCGTCATGTCGAGGACGCACCCCGAATGCGATTGCCGACGACCACGTCTCACCAGATGGTGAAGATCAGCAGGAGGGCCGCTGCCGGGCTCAGCAGGGCGGCGGCGGCGAGGACCGCGATCGCTGCCCCGTGACGCCGATTGCGTACGGCCG
>NZ_JASCXP010000649.1:0-2572 GCF_030010695.1 Nocardia sp. CC201C | reverse complement strand
GTTCGCCCGCCAGCCCGCATTCGTGCACCAGTCCGCGACCGCCCGTGCCGCGCACGCCGAGTCCGTGCGCCTCGTCCACCACCAGGACCGCGCCCCGGGCGCGGGTGACGCGGTGCAGCTCCCGCAGCGGCGCGAGATCGCCGTCGGCGCTGAAGACGGAATCGGTGAGCACCAGGGCGCGTTCCTCGCCGCGCCGGGCCAGCAGCCGGTCCACGGCGTCCACATCGCGGTGCGGGGCGATCTCGACCCGCGCCCGCGACAGGCGGCAGGCGTCCACCAGCGAGGCGTGGCTGCCCGCATCCGACACCACCAGCGCATCGCGCCCGGCCAGCGCGGTGACCACGCCCAGATTGGCGGCGTAGCCGGAGGCGAACACCAATCCCGCCTGCGCGCCGACGAATTCGGCGAGTTCGGTTTCCAGCAGTTCGTGTTCGGCGGTGGTGCCGGTGACCAGCCGCGAACCCGTGGCACCCGCACCCCAGCGCCGCACCGCCGCGACCGCGCCCTCGATCACCTCCGGATGCCGGGTGAGCCCGAGGTAGTCGTTGGAGGCCAGGTCGATGGCCTCGCCCTCGGACGCGCGCGGCCGCAGTTCGCGGCGCAGCCCGGCGCGCACCCGATCTGCGGCGCGTTCGTCCAACCATCGCAAGGGATCGACACTCACAGCTCCGCAGCATACTTGAACAGCGTTCAGGGTGGGGTGGAGCGGGTCGGATCGGCCCTCCCGGCGGCCCGACGTCGCTATCCTGGGAGACCGAGGTAGGAGAGATGTATGCCACGTTGGGCAATAGTGGTCGAACAGACAACCGGCTTCGGAGAGAACAGGATCTGGTCCCCCAAGGTGCTCGCCGAGGTGGTGGGAACCCGGGAACAGGCCGTGGCCAAGTTGTCGGAACTGGTCGGCAAATTCGTTCCGGACCACCCCAAGCTGGTCAGCCGTCGCACCGTGCTGCGCGACGGCGACAACTACATGCTCATCGCCCGCGGCTGGTCCGACGATTTCCACTGTCTGTTCCGGGTGTGGGAGGTGCTGTCGGACAGCGAGGAGCAGGAGCGGCTGCGGGAACGCCGCGCCAACCACTGACCGGCGCGAATCACCGACCGGCGCTGACCACCGGCAGGTGCCGACCACCGCTCAGGCGGCGGCCGCGGCCAGCATGGCGGCGGTGATCCGGCGCACGTCCTCGGTGGTGCTGATGAACGGCGGCATGCAGTAGATCAGATTGCGGAAGGGCCGCAACCACACTCCGGCGTCCACGGCGGCGTGGGTGGCCTTGCGCATGTCGACGGGGTGGTCGAGTTCGATCACGCCGATCGCGCCGAGCACCCGCGCCTCCACGACCCCGGGGAGGTCGCGGGCGGGCGCGAGCCCGGCCCGCAGTTCGGTCTCGATGCGGCCGACCTCGCCGCGCCAGTCCCGCGACAGCAGCAGTTCGATGGAGGCGACGGCGACCGCGCAGGCCAGGGGGTTGCCCATGAAGGTCGGCCCGTGCATGAGCCCACCGTGTGCGGCACTGAGGGTTTCGGCGATCTCGGCGGTGCACAGCGCCGCGGCCAGGGTCAGGTAGCCGCCGGTGAGCGCCTTGCCCACGCACAGCACGTCCGGGCGCACGCCCGCCTGGTCGGCGGCGAAAAGCGTTCCGGTGCGGCCGAATCCGGTGGCGATCTCGTCGAAGATCAGCAGGATGCCGTGCTCGTCGCAGAGGCGGCGCAGGTCGGTGAGGTAGCGGGGATCGTGGAAGCGCATGCCGCCCGCACCCTGGACGATGGGTTCCACGATGACGGCGGCCAGTTCGTCGGCGTGCGCGGCGAGGGCGCGCTCGAGTTCGGCGACGTAGTCGGGTTCGTACGTACGCGGCGGGGTCGGGACGAAGTGCTGCGGGGTGAGCACGTCGGTCCACAGCGCGTGCATGCCGCCCTCGGGATCGCACACGCTCATGGGAGTGAAGGTGTCACCGTGGTAGCCGCCGCGCCAGGTGAGCAGCCGGTGTTTGCCCGGGCGGCCGCGGGCGCGCCAGTACTGCAGGCACATCTTCACCGCGACCTCGACCGAGACGGATCCGGAATCGCAGAGGAACACCTTGTCCAGCCCCGCGGGTGTGTGCTCGACCAGCAGTTGGGTCAACCGCGCGGCGGGTTCGTGGGTGAGGCCGCCGAACATGACGTGGCTCATCCGGCGCGACTGGGCCAGCAGCGCCGCGTCGAGCACCGGATGCCGGTAGCCGTGCACCGCGGCCCACCACGAGCTCATGCCGTCCACCAGTTCCCGGCCGTCGGCGAGGGTGAGGCGGGTGCCCGCGGCGGATTCGACCACCAGGGGTTCGGTGGTGGCCGGGAAACCGCCGTAGGGATGCCAGACATGGGCGGCGTCGACGGCGGTGATCTCGTCGGAGGTCAGTGCCACGGGTGCGGTCCTTCGCCAGGTGTCGTACCCCGCCCCGGAATCCACCGGGCGCGAGCTTGAACGCCGTTCAAGTTACCACCGCACCTTTCGGAACGCGGCCACCCGGCGTAATCTGCTGGACAGAACTCTTTGACTGGGTCAAAGGATTGGAGCCGAGATGGGCACCTC
>NZ_JASCXP010000648.1:0-2576 GCF_030010695.1 Nocardia sp. CC201C | reverse complement strand
ATATTCGCGAAGACAGCGAATCGGACCGAACGTACAGTGGAGGCCATGCGGTCTATCTGGAAGGGCTCGATCGCGTTCGGACTGGTCAATGTACCGGTGAAGGTCTACACCGCGACCGAGGACCACGACATTCGGTTCCACCAGGTCCACGCGGCCGACGGTGGGCGAATCAAGTACGACCGGGTATGCACCGTGTGCGGGAAATCGGTGGCCTTCGCCGATATCGACAAGGCGTATGAATCACCCGAGGGCGATCGTGTGATCCTCACCGATGAGGACTTCGCCAAACTGCCGGTGGCCGAGAAACACGAGATCCCGGTTCTGCAATTCGTGCCCGCCGAACAGATCGATCCGATTCTGTACGAGAAGAGCTACTACCTCGAACCCGATTCCAGCACCCCCAAAGCCTATGTGCTGCTGGCCAAGACCCTCGAAGACGTGAATCGGGTCGCGCTGGTGCACTTCACGCTGCGGCAGAAGACCCGCCTGGCCGCGCTGCGCGTGCACGACGGCGTGCTGCTGCTGCAAACGCTGCTGTGGCCCGACGAGGTGCGTTCGGTGGAATTCGAATCCCTCGACGGGGTGGCCGAGCCGAAGAAACAGGAACTGTCCATGGCGGAGACGCTGGTGGACACCATGTCCGACGATTTCGATCCGAGCCTCTACACCGACGAATACCAGATCGAATTGAAGCGCATGCTGGACGAGGCCATCGCCAGCGGCAGCAGCAAGGTCACCCGCGCTCCGGAACCGGCCGCGCCGGAAATGGACGCCGAGGTCGTCGATCTGGTGGCGGCGTTGCAACGCAGCCTCGAGGCATCGGGGCAGAAGCCGGCCAAGAAGGCCGCGTCCGACAAGAGAGCCGAGCCCGCGAAGAAGGCTCCCGCCAAGGCCGAGAAGAAGACCGCGAAGAAGGCTCCCGCCAAGAAGACCGCGAGCAAGCAGACCCGCAAGGGTGCGTGAGCGGCTTTCGCGCCGCTCATGCCGCGCCTACCAGCGCGTTTCGATATTCACTGGCATACCCCTGGCAAACTGGCGGGTATGGAATCCGACATAGCCATCGTCCCGATGGGACTCGGCCATCTGCGCCAGGTCATCGACCTCGGCTACCAGGTGTTCGACACCTCCGCCAAGCCCTACACCTCCTGGTCGCTCACCTCGGTGGCCGAGCATCTCGACAGCGCGGGACGCTCCTGCTGGGTGGCGGTCGATTCGGATCGGGTGGTCGGATTCGTGCTGGCCTCCATGGAGTTCGAACTGCGCGACGACTGGGCCTATCTGGAGTGGATCGCGGTCGCGCCGGATATGCAGGGCCGCGGGGTGGCGGGACGGCTCATGACCGCCTGCTGCGACACGCTGTTCAAGCACGGCGCGCGGCGCATCGTCACCGATGTGGAGAACCACAACACCGCCTCGGCGAACATGATGCGCAAGAACGGCTTCACCGAGGGCACCACCGTCACCCTGTTCGTGCGCCCCAATCCCGTTGACGACGCGGGCGACGACCAGATCACCCTGGGACCCGGCACCAAACGCGACCTCATCCGCCGCGGCCGCATCACCGGCGACGGCAGGCACGGGCGTCCCAAGGGCTGAGCCCAGCTCGCCACTCGCGCCCGACTCCCGGGTGCCAGCCACGCCCGCCTCCCGGGTGCCGGTGACCGACACTCGCCGCGTCGACACGATGGATGCCACCGAACGCCGCAGGCACAGGCTGTCGCCGTGCCGCGGGCACGCACGCCAGGAACGGATCGACGAGCACGGGGCCGATGCCTCCGACGAGCGGCGGGGACGCCGATACTGTCGGACCCCTCCCCTACGGTGTCGGCATGACCGTCGCGGACCCGACCATGCTCGCCATCACCGACGCGGTAACCCTTGGGCGTCAAGGGGATACCGCCCGCGCCCGGGAGGCGCTCACCGCACTCTGGGAGACGGTGGGCGTCACCGGCGACGCCCTGCACCGCTGCACCATCGCCCACTACCTGGCCGATCTGCACGAGCACGCCGCCGACGCGCTCACCTGGGACGTGCGCGCCCTGGACGCGGCCGCCTCGCTCACCGACGAACGCGCCCAACAGGAGAACTCGGCCCTCACCGTGCGCGGCTTCTACCCGTCACTGCACCTGAACCTCGCCGACAACTACCGCCGCCTGGGCGCATTCGACACCGCGCACACCCACCTGGACGCGGCCCGCGCCCGCCTCGACGCCCTGGACGACGACGATTACGGCGCGGGGGTGCGCGCGGGCATCTCCCATGTGGAGACCGCCCTGGCCGAGGGATCCACCGAGCGTCTGCCCACGCACTGACACCGGCGGCTCGCCTCACGGCCGGTATATCCGGCCGACCGGCGCGGCGCGGGCGGTCCATGCGCGACCTATCGCGACGTGACCGGTACCGACGCGGCCAGCGCGGGCACAGCCGTGGCGACATGACCGGTGCGGGCACGAGCGGCACGAGTGGGCCACAGTTGACGTGACCGGTGCGGCGTGGCCGTTTACCGCGTGACCGGTGCAGGCGCGACCCGGGTACCGGCACGGCTGTGGCGGCGCGATCGGTGCGGGGCACGGCTG
>NZ_JASCXP010000647.1:0-2592 GCF_030010695.1 Nocardia sp. CC201C | reverse complement strand
AGTCCGCGTCGATGATGAACGCCTCCAGCTGCGCGCGGGCGACATCGTCGGCCAGCTGCTGCGGCGGGGACTTCATCAGGTAGGCCGAGGCCGGGATGACCGGTCCGCCGATACCGCGGTCCTTGGCGATCTTGGCGGCGCGTACGGCGTCGATGATGATGCCCGCCGAGTTCGGCGAATCCCACACCTCGAGCTTGTACTCCAGGTTCAGCGGCACGTCACCGAAGGCGCGGCCCTCCAGGCGCACGTACGCCCACTTGCGGTCGTCCAGCCAGCCCACGTGATCCGACGGGCCGATGTGCACGTCGCCTGCGCCCATCTCCTTCTTCAGGTTGCTGGTGACAGCCTGGGTCTTGGAGATCTTCTTGGACTCCAGCCGCTCGCGCTCGAGCATGTTCTTGAAGTCCATGTTGCCGCCGACGTTGAGCTGCATGGTGCGGTCGAGCTGCACGCCGCGGTCCTCGAACAGCTTGGCCATCACGCGGTGCGTGATGGTCGCGCCGACCTGCGACTTGATGTCGTCACCGACGATCGGGACGCCCGCGTCGGTGAACTTCTGCGCCCACACCGGATCGGAGGCGATGAAGACCGGCAGCGCGTTGACGAAGGCCACGTTCGCGTCGATGGCGCACTGCGCGTAGAACTTGTCGGCTTCCTCGGAGCCCACCGGCAGGTAGGACACCAGCACGTCGACCTCGGCGTCCTTCAGGGCCTTGACCACGTCGACCGGATCGGCCTCGGAGAGCTCGATGGTCTCGGCGTAGTACTTGCCGATGCCGTCCAGGGTCGGGCCGCGCTGCACGGTGACACCGGTCGGCGGCACATCGGAGATCTTGATGGTGTTGTTCTCGCTCGCGAAGATCGCGTCGGACAGGTCGAAACCGACCTTCTTGGCATCGACGTCGAACGCGGCGACGAACTTCACGTCGCGGATGTGATAGGGGCCGAACTTGACGTGCATGAGACCCGGAACGGTCGACGACTCGTCCGCGTCCTTGTAGTACTGCACACCCTGCACCAGGGAGGACGCGCAGTTGCCCACACCTACGATGGCCACGCGAACTTCGGTGGCGCCCCCAGCCGTATTGATGTCAGTCATGGCCGATATTTCCCTCTTTCTGTGGTGCCGCCTTGGTCGATTGCTCCGCGGCGATCAACTCGTTGAGCCAGCGCACCTCGCGCTCGCTTGATTCGAGACCGAGTTGATGGAGCTGGCGGGTGTAGCGGTCGAGCTGCCCACTGGCACGCTTGATCGCCTCCCGCAGTCCCTCTCGGCGCTCCTCGACTTGCCTGCGCCGCCCCTCCAGAATTCGCATTCTCGCTTCCGCGGGAGTGCGGCTGAAGAAGGCGAGATGAACGCCGAAGCCGTCGTCGGTGTAGTTCTGCGGACCGGTATCGGCCAGCAGTTCGCTGAACCGCTCCCGGCCGGTCTCGGTCAGGTTGTAAACCCTGCGGGCCCGTCGCGTCGCGAGCCCCTGGGGACTCTGCTCCGCGATGAGACCGTCGGCCTGCATACGCCGCAGGGTCGGATACAGCGACCCGTAGGAGAAGGCCCGGAACGGACCCAGCAGACCGGTCAATCGCTTGCGCAGCTCGTAGCCGTGCATGGGCGATTCGAGGAGCAGCCCGAGGATTGCCAACTCGAGCACCGGGCCTCACCCCCTCCTGACTGTTCTCTTCAGACCTAACCGATGGATGCGACTACAAACTATATCGCACCGATACATCTGTGTTTGATTGCCTCCGCTGCGCTCCGGCGGTTCGCGGCCCTGTTCACCCCGGTCTTCCCTCCCTCCGCTCCTCCGCTTCGCTCCCCCGCTCCGGTCAGTCCAGACCGGGGCGGGCCGCGAACAGATGGGTTGCCGCGACATGAACAGGGACAGGGCCCTCGGGGATGAGGGTGGGCAGCGCGGTCGAGTCGGTGAGTGTGGAAAGACGGGCCGTCGAGCGGCTGGGGAGAGTGGGGAGAGTCTCAGATCGGCCCGGCGGGGTGTGGGTCGGAGCAAGTACTCTGGTGCCGTGCGAATACAGCGGCAGGTAGTGGACTATGCGCTCCGGCGCCGGTCGCTGCTGGCCGACGTCTACGCGGGGCGCGTCGGCGTCGCCGAAGTGTGTGATGCGAATCCGTACCTGTTGCGTGCGGCGAAGTTTCACGGGCGCGGGAGCGAGGTCACATGCCCGATCTGCCGGAAAGAGCAGCTCACTCTCGTATCGTGGGTGTTCGGCGACGGGCTGGGGCCGGTCGCGGGTTCGGCCCGCACCCCGGAGGAACTGGTTCGGATGGCCGAGAGCCGCGAGGAATTCTCGGTGCACGTCGTCGAGGTGTGCCGCACGTGCAGCTGGAATCACCTGGTGCAGTCCTATGTGCTGGGCAACGCCCCGACACCGGCCCGCCGCCGCCGTGCGGGAACCCGCCGGACCGCCGCCGAATGAAAGGCCACACCGACCGCTGAAACGCGGAGCCCGTGTGTACCGAGGTCTTTGAGGGACATTCGAGTGCCCCGCGGGCATACCGCCCGAGCTACCCCAATTAGTCGAGTTATTGGAGATTCAGGCTGTGAATTCGCCCTATGACGACGGACCGCCCCGCGG
>NZ_JASCXP010000646.1:0-2592 GCF_030010695.1 Nocardia sp. CC201C | reverse complement strand
CGCAGTGCGTGGGCGGCCGCGGCGACACCGCTGTCGATCGGCGTGAGCGTACTGGGCGCGCTGCTCATCGGGATCGTGTTGTACGGCACCGGAACCGGCCCGCCGCCCGCCGGATTCCAGACGGTCGAGCCGGGTGGGATCTCGCCCATGGCGCTCACCGTGCTCGTACTGGTGCCGCTGTCGGCCTTCGAAGCGGTCGGGGTGCTGCCCGCCGCCGCGCAGGCGCTCACCAACGGGCGGGCGGCGCTGCGCCGCATCGGCCGGTTCGAGCGCGGCGAATCCGCAGCTGTGCGAACGGATCTGCCGGAACTGCCGGACGGGTATCGCATCGCGGTGGTCGGCCCGAGCGGTGCGGGCAAGACCACGCTGCTCATGGCGTGGGCGGGCCTGTTCGACACCCCGCGCCCCGGCGTCACCTTCTTCGCCGAGGACGCGCACCTGTTCGGCACCACCGTGCTGGAGAATCTGCGGGTGGCGCGCGGCGACATCACCGGGCAGGAGGCCGAAAGCGCCCTGCGCGCGGTCGGAGCCGGTGCGTGGCTCGACTCCCTGCCCGACGGCGTGCACACCGAACTGGTCGGCGGCGCGGCCGCGGTATCCGGTGGTCAACGCCGCCGCATCCTGCTCGCGCGCGCCCTGCTCGCCCCCGCCCGCGTCCTGCTGCTGGACGAGCCCACCGAACACCTGGAGGCCGCCGCGGGCGCGGATCTGCAACGCCGCCTGCTGGACCGCACCAGCGGCCTGGTCGGCCCCGACCGCGTCGTCGTGGTGGTCACCCATCAGCTCCCACCCGATCACCGTGCCGACACCGTGGTGCGGGTGGCCGCCGACGGCGCCGTGGCAATAGACCGGTTTATTCCCTACTGACCTGCGTTTTCGCCGTCCGAGAAAATACATTGCCGCCACCGCGCACCCCCACTAGATTCATCGGTACACGGGAAAGGAGGTGGTTCGAGAAATGGTTATTTCTAGGACGCGTGAGGTGGCTGCCAGCTAGGCGCTACCGCTGCAGATGGATTCCGTTCGCGCGAGCGCCTCGCGAATCCCAGGCAGTCACCCGGCCCCCGAGTCCCGATCCGTCCGATCGGATCCGCGTGAACGTTGCATCCGCGGATATGGCTCGGGGGCCGTACCTTTCCGGCGCGTCTTCTCTGACCAGGGACTACTCTGAGGACATGACCGTCGAACCGGTTCCCGAATCCGAACCAGTTCCTGACTGGCTCATTCCACCGAAAGAAGGGTTCACCGTCGACGTTTTCCTACGGCTGCGTGACTTGCCGCGGCACACGGAACTCATCGACGGGAGCCTGATCTTTGTGAGTCCGCAGCAGAAGTGGCACAGGCGTGCCATCGATCTGTTCAGATCGGAACTGCAACGACAGGCCCCCGCGCATCTACACGCGGACCGCGAGATGTCGGTCAAGCTGGGGAAGCGGCAGATGCCCGAACCGGATGTCCTCGTGGTCACGCAGGAGGCGTATGACCGTGAAGCACCGGCCACGTACTACTTCGCGGAGGATGTGGTGCTCGCCCTCGAGGTAGTGTCTCCGGATTCGGAGGACCGGGATCGAGAGACGAAGCCTTTCAAGTACGCCAAGGCGGGCATCCCGTACTACTGGCGGGTAGAGCGTCGTGATGGCGATGCCGTCGTCTATGCGTATGAACTCGACCCCGCGACAAGCCGCTACTGCCCGACCGGGATTTTCCACGACCGCATCCACATGTCGGTCCCGTTTCCGTTGGAGATCGAACTGACGGCCATCGACAGGCTCGATTAGTTCATCTGGTCAGCCGATATAGCGCTGGAGGCGGGCCGAGAGGCGGGGTTCCAGCGCGCCGTCGGCGGAGATGCGCTCCTCCACGTAGCCCAGGTCGCCGCCCTCGACGATGCCGTAGAGGCGCTTGGCCCCGCCGACCACGATGCCGGACTGGCTGCGGATCACCACGTCGGTGGCGAGTTCCCAGGACGACTGGGTGAGGGCCTGGCCGTAGAACAATTCCACGATGCCGGACGAGTGGGTGAGCAGCAGCTCCAGCACCTCGTCGTCGCCGTCGATGCCGACCCGCCAGAAACCGCTCTCGCGCAGGTCGGGGCCGCCGTAGGAGCCGTCCTCGGCGATGACCCAGGAGCGTGCTTCCCAGGTGAGGTAGTCGCCGCCGTCATGGGAGACCACGATCTGCTGGCCGAAGCGGTAGTCGCCGGTATCGGGGTCGTTGCCTTCACCTTCGCCGCGCCAGACGCCGACCAGCGGCAGCAGCGCGAGCATGGAGGAACTCAGGTCGGGACCCTGGCGCAGATTGGCCGTGTCCTCCGGCAGCGGGAGACCGGAGAGCGAGGGGATGTTCAGGCCGCCGGTCGACTTCGCCTTCTCGGCGGCATCGGCCACGGCTTGATCACCACTGCGCCGGGCAGTGGCGGATTCCGACGCGGAACCGTTCAACGCGCCATTGTCGGTGTTCTCGCTCGCCGACTCTGTCACGACTCGGTGAACAGCCGGTAGAGGACGTACAGACCGAACCACGCGATCAGCACGGAGACGAGAACCAGCAAAATCTCGAAGGCAAGCACCACGATTCCGGAGTCTAGTGGCA
>NZ_JASCXP010000645.1:0-2554 GCF_030010695.1 Nocardia sp. CC201C | reverse complement strand
GCGCGCTCATGCTCGGCGTGCGCCTGCTGTGCGAGCTGACGCGGCTGGCCTATCTGAACGGACGCGACCGCGACACCCGGCTGGAGCTGTACGACGGCGGCTGCGTGGCCGTGGTCGGCGGCCGCGCACGGACCATCCGATACGACACCGCCACGGTGCGGCGGGCGGTGACCGAGGACGCCGACCACGTGCCCGGCCGGACCGCGCACCCGTACACGGTGACCGACACCGGCGGCGATCCGATCGTGCTGCGGCAGACCATCGACCACCCGGAACAGTGGGGTCCGGAGATCGACCGCGCCGTCACCGAGGCGCAACTGCCCCGGGTGCTGGCCGTCCTGGAGTCGGGCGGACGCCTCGACTTCGCGCCCTTCTGGATGACGTCCACCGAGATCGGTGTGGAGCACCGCTCGGTGTCGTGGGCCCGGGTCAGCGGCATCGTGGTGCACAAGGACTGGGTCTCGGTGCGCATCCGCGGGGAATCGCTGCCGCTGGAATCGCTGCCCGCGAACGTGATCGGGAACTTCACGCTGTTCCGCACGGTCGCCGAGCGGATGCGGTCGGCGACCGCGGCACGGGCCTGACCGGTAGCGCGGCATAGCCGCCTGGCACGATCGCGTTCATCCGCTACCGAGGCGGCCCGGACCGGAATACCTCGTCGTCGCCGCCAACCGGCCCGTGTCCCGCCTTCAGCGGCATGGTGCGGGCATCTCCCCGGAGCGGGCCGTCACCGGCTCCGAATCGCTGTGGGTGCCAGGGGTGTGCCGACACACATTCTGAACTCGAAGGACAATCCGGCGCTGGTAGGCGTTTGACGACGCCCGCGAGAGCCGCGCGGGCGCCCGGGGGCGAATCCCACAGCGGGTCAAGTCAACTTGACCGCTTCCGTCGGACGTGACACCGCCGGAGCGCAGGTGGCGGGGGTGCGGTACCGGAGTGTCGCGACGGGACGCGCGCATCCGGTGAGCAATTCCTCGGAATCGGTTGCTCTAAAACTGCTGTGCTGTCAGGATATCTCGCACGTGACCGCTTCCGATCAGGGTGTGGTCGCGATGTATTCCCTTTTGCGAGAACAGTATTCATCGGCGTGTGTCCAATTTCAGGAGTTAGGCCATGACTGCGGGGATCTTCTCCGATACGGGGAAATTTCTCGCCCTGGGGCGAGAGACCGCTCGGGAGCTACTTCTCGAATTATCCGATGGAGCAAAGGAATCGCGGACGGGAGTATTACGTGTCACCGGAGATCCGGGAGGTGATTTCCATATCGTCCGCGGCCGGATAGTCATCGTCGATTCGCCCGGTGCGCCGGGCGTCGGCGATCTGCTGACCCGCCCCGGACGGCCCTCCTCCGGTGTCGCGGAAATGCGGGTGGTGGCGATGATGGCGGCGCTGGACGGGGCGTTCGCCATAGCCGCGGGCTGGCTCGGCAGCTGCTACTGGCAGGAGCCGATCGAACCGCCACCACCCGTCTTCGCGCCGCCCACACCCGGTATCGAGCCCGGCTGGCTGCTGTTCGAGACCGACCGGCGATTGCGCGCCCTCGCACACGCCGGGGTGTCACCGCATCGAAACCACTTGGCGCTCACCGATCGCGGACGCACCCTACTGGCCGGGGCCGTACCGAATCCGCGTGCGGAGATCCTGCTGTGGGTGAACGGCCGCCGTAGCTGCCGCGATATCGCCATGCAGCTCTGCCGCGGTCTCTACCCGGTCACCGTGGAGGTCTCCCGCATGCTCGGCGACGACATCCTCGCGATCACCCCGCCGCAGCGGGCGATCCCCGAGCCACCGCGCACGCCCTCGGGCCGCTCCCTGCTGCCGCGTCGCCGCCGCGGAGCCAGCGGCATCAACGACACCCTCCGACCACCTCCGCCGCGCGCCCGGATCGGCCAACAGCTCATCCCCGTCGCGCGGGAACCAGAAAGGAAGCCATGAATACCTCCAACCCCGCCGCGCAAGGTAGTCTCTCCGATCGCATCGCGATTCTCGTGAAGGTGATGCGCTCCGAGGTCCCCGAATGCATCGCCGCCGGCGCGATCGATATGGCGACGGGCATGTTGCTCGCGGTGGAAACCGTCGACAACCACCCCCAGGAAGTCCTCGATCTCCTCGCCGCCGCCACCCTGGAAATCTTCCAGGGCCGCAATGTGACCATGATCGAAGACATTTGGAAGGAACGCCGCGGCGTACGAACCGACCGCCACTATTTCCAGGAGATCCTGGTCAACAGCGACAACCTCACCCACCTGTTCATCCGCACCGAAAGCCGAGACGACGTGGTCGTCGTAGCCGTCTGCCGCAAAACCGTCAATGTCGGCATGCTCTTCGCCCAGGCCCGCCGAGTCCTGAAAGATACCGGCCGCCTTTAATCTTTCGCAGGCAATTACTCAGCTACCCACCTTCCCCACACCTCCGGGTGCCGCTGCTCAGGCGTCGGACCGCCACCGCACGCCCGGCCCCGGACGCACTCCCGGCCGCCCGCCTCAAACCGGCCCGGGGGGGCCCCCCCCCCCCCCGTTGGACCCCCCCCCCCCCCCCCCCGTATTTTTTTTAT
>NZ_JASCXP010000644.1:0-2599 GCF_030010695.1 Nocardia sp. CC201C | reverse complement strand
GGGCCCCCCCCGCGACCGGCGTCCGGCGGCCACCGGTCAGGAATCCGACCGCGCCGTCCGGGCCGAGTACCAACGGATAGGGATGTCCGGCGCAGGTGTACTCCAGTGTCCGCGCGCGGCTGTCGACGACCGCGTAGGTGACGGTCGCGCAACGGCTGCCGGGCACCACGGCCGCGTAGCGGTCCACCAGATCCAGCACCGTGGTCGGATCGGCCGCCGTGATCGCGCCCGCCGCCACTCCGGCACGCAGCTTGCTCATGACCACCGCGGCGGGCAGTCCGTGCCCGACCACATCGCCCACCGAGATGCCGAGCCGATCGGAGCCGTGGAACGGCACCACCAGGTACCAGTCCCCGCCGACCCGCATGGCCTCACCCGCCGGCTGGTACACCGCCGCCACCGCGGCCGCGGTCGAACGCCGATCCAGATCCAACAGCTGATCCTGGAATTCGACGGCGATCCGATGCTCGCGCTGCATGGTCCGCACCCGGCTCACCGCGGTCTGGGTGACGGTGGCGGTGCGGGCCAGCACATCCAGGTCCTCGGCGGCGAAGGTGCGCGATTCGGCCCACAGCAGCGCGACCGCGCCGACCACGCGATCCGCGCCGTCGCGCAGCGGGTAGGCGACACTGGACCGGTGGTCGGCCACACCCCCGATCACGTCGGTGCCGTCGCCGGAGTGAGCGTCACCGACCACGACCAGCCGCCCGGTGCGGATGACCTCGACGATGGGCAGCGGCGAGTCCAGTGCCAGCACCTGCTGCCTCGCCCGCACCGGGGTATCCGCGGTGTTGATATATTCGGTTCGCACACAATCTGTCTCGGCGTCCAGCAGGGCGATTGCCGCAGCCCGCACGCCCGCACCGGACAGTGATTCCAGCAGCGCGGCCAGGACGGCCGTGAGGGTGTCGGCCGTGCGCAGCACGGTATCGAGTTCGGTCACCGCCGCCATGGCGCGCGCCAGCGCGTCACCGCGCAGCCGTCCGGCTCGTTCCCGCGCCGCGGCGGCCAGCCGTGCCGCGACCCGGTCGACCAACTCCTGCGAGCTGAAGGGTTTCGCCACGTAGTCGTCCGCGCCACCGGCGAAACCCTCGCGTGCGGCCTCCCGGCCCGCGCGGGCGGAGAGCAGCAGCACCGGCGTCGACGCCAACTCCGGTTCGGCGCGAACCGCGGCCAGCAGTTCGAAGCCGTCCAGCCCCGGCATCATGACATCGGCGACGACCGCGTCCGGGCGATGCTCGCGGACCGCGCGCAGGGCCGAATCACCGTCGCCCACGACCATGGTGTCCCATCGGACCGACAGCACGCGATCCAGCTGGTTTCGCATATCGGCGTTGTCGTCGGCGACGAGCACCAGTTCCCGGCGGCCGCCACGCGGTCGCGGCTCGGCCGGGAGACTGAGCCACTGCCCGGCCTCGGTGACATAGGGGTTGTTCGCCAGGCTGGGCAGCATGCCGGATTCGACGGTCCGCGTCGCGTCCGAGCGCGGCAGCCGGATGATCACCGCGGTACCGCGACCCGGTGTGCTCTCCACCGCCACCGTGCCGTGCTGCAGTTCCACCAGGCCGCGTACCAGCGACAGCCCGATCCCACTGCCCTCGACGCTGCGCCCACGTGCGTTGTCGGCCCGATAGAACCGATCGAAGAGCCGGTCCAGGTCGTTCGGGTCGATACCGATACCGGTGTCGCGCACCGTGATTCGGCACGAATCCGGTTCCTCGACGCGGACCTCGACCCGGATCGAGCCGTCGAAGGTGAACTTCACCGCGTTCGACAGCAGGTTCAGAACGACGGTCTCCCACATATCGGGATCGATATCGGCCGCCACGGTGTCGCAGTCCAGCTCGAGGGTCAGCCCGGCGCGCTGGCACAGCTCCGCGAAGGAAGCGGCGATATGGGCGGTCAGCACGCCCACGTCCAGGCAGCGCGGCCGGGCGGTGGCGCGCCCGGCCTCGATGCGGGAGAAGTCGAGCAGCGAATCCACCAGTCGCAGAAGCCGTCCCGCATTGCGGCGGGCGGTGTGCAGCCGGTCGCCCAGGACCGTGTCCGCGGCGTCGTCCTCGGCCAGCGCATCGTCGAGCGGGCCGAGCAGCAGGGTCAGCGGGGTGCGGAACTCGTGGCTGACATTGGTGAGGAAAGCCGTTTTGGCCCGGTCGATCTCGGCGAGCGCATCGGCGCGTCGGCACTGCTGCTCATAGGACACCGCCGCGGCCAGCGCGGAGGCCAGTTGGTCGGCGAGCAGGCGGCAGAATCCGCGATACTGCTCGTCGAGCGGCCGACGCGGGCTGATGCCGACTACCAGCGCCCCGATGACCGTGCCCTCCCCCAGCGGCAGCACCAGGGCCCGTTCCGGAGCACCGTCCGGAAACGCTTCCGCCAGGCCGGGAACGACGGCGCGCAGATCGGCGATCTCCCGGCTGTCCGCCCGGGTGGGCCGCGCGGGCGACCCGGGGGCCAGGTCCGACAGCGACGGCGGCAGCAGCGGTGACACCGCCGCGCTCGCCCCGAGCAGTGTCGGATCGCGACCGTCAGCGTCTTTCGCGTACACCGCGATGAAGGGCAGATCGGCGGCCTGCTGAGCGCACACCGTCACCGCCGC
>NZ_JASCXP010000643.1:0-2602 GCF_030010695.1 Nocardia sp. CC201C | reverse complement strand
GATGACATCGGCCGCGCGCACGATCTCCTCGGTCCACGGTTTGGGGAACTCGCCGGAGATGTCGATGCCGACCTCGGCCATGGCCGCGACGGCCGCCGGGTTGATCTCGCGGCCGGGTTCGGAACCACCCGACCAGGCGACGGCATCGTCCCCGGCCAGCTCGGTGAACCAGCCCAGCGCCATCTGGGAGCGGCCCGCATTGTGCGTGCACAGGAACAGCACGGTGGGTTTGCCGTCGGCGATCCTGCCCTCCACGCGAGCGAGCGCCCGCAACCGCTGTCGCGCGAACCGTTCCGCCAGCAGAGGTAGGAAGTTGACCACGGTCGCATGCCCGGCGAACTGGTCGTAGGAGGAGTGCAGGAACCGTTCGATGGTCTCCACGCCGAACATGGTGGCGAAATCGTCGTGCAGTCGGGTCGCGGCGGTTTTCAGCGCCAACTGCTGGTCGATGGACAGATCCGCGCGCCGGTGTGCCGCTGCGGCGAGGGGAGATTCGGTCATGACGGGCTCCGATGGTGAGGGGTGGTTGGACGTCAGGGATGCGGATCGGCCGCGGCGGGTGCGACGGTGTCGGCGATGCGCTCGATCCGGTCGGCGATCAGGTCCAGTGCGTGATCGAAGGCCGCGTCCGTGCCTGTCCGCACCGGATCCGGGATCGACCAGTGCAGGCGTTCGATCTCGGCGGGCAGCTCCTCGTGCGCGTTGTCGCAGACGGCGATGACGAGGTCACCGGAGCGCAGCAGTCCGTCGACGCCGCGTGGCCGTCGCGGTCGCAACGGCAGCCGATGTCGCCGGGCCGCGGCCACCGCGCCCGGATGCACGCGTTCGGCGGGATGGGTCCCCGCGGAGACCACCGGCACGGCGCTGCGGCGCGCCCAGGCGGCCGCCGCCAACTGTGACCGCGCCGTATTGCGGCTGCACACGAACACCACCCGCGCCGCCGCATACCCGCCACGCGGCAGCAGCCTCCCCTCGAACCCGGGCACCAGCCGCAGATAACTGCGCCGCCGATCCCCCTCGGACCGCCCGCGTTCGAGCAGTTCCGCGCGTTCGAGCACCTTCAGGTGGTGTGCCATCAGGTTTGTCGGGATCGACAGCAGCGCGCACAGCTCCGAGGACGACATATCTCCGGCGGTCAGGGCATCCACGATGCGCAGCCGGGTGGCGTCGGCCAGTGCGGCGTGCACATCGGCACGCCGTTCCACCGACCACAATCGCTCAGCATTCATTGACTCAATGATTATTGAGTAAAATAACGGTGTCAAGCCGGAAGACCGGCCGGGTCGGCCTGCCGTGAAGTCGACAGTGGCGAGGTCGGTAGCATGTTCGGGTGCTGTCACCGACCGATCACGCCGCGCGCCTGCGAGGGGCCGCCGTCGGTACGGCGTCGGGGGCGGTGGCCGTGGCGGCCCACGGGCTCGGAGGTGGGAGCACCGACGTCGGGGGGTCGGCGTTGGCGCTGTTGATCGTGGCGTGCGGGCTGATCGGCGTGGTGGTGGCCTCGGTGCGGCCACGGGCCGGGGTGCTGTCGACCATGGGCATGCTGGCGGTCGGGCAGAGCGTCGGGCACGAAGCGCTGTCGCTGGCCCCGCAGCAGCATCAGCACGGGCCGAGCGCGGCCATGGTGGCGGCGCATCTGGTGGCGATTCCGGTCGGCGCGTTCGCGATTCGGGCGGCCGAGGTGGGGTTGCGGCGCGCCGTGACGAGCGTGCGCCGGTTCATCGTCGCACTCGGGCCGATGCCGGTGGCACCCGGACGGGTACTGCCCGTCGCCTTCGATCAGCGGCCGGTACCGGCGCGATTGCTGGTGAGTTCCGGAGTCGGACGCCGGGGGCCGCCGTGGCGGGTACGCCTCCCTCTCGCTCCCGCGTGACCACGCGGTCCCCCCTCCGGATTCGGATGTCACGCGCCGACGGCTGAGCGGCGTCGAATGCGGTCACGCATCGGCGGCCCGACCCCGCGGCGCGATACCTCGTCGGATCGTGGCGGTTCTCGCCGGAGCGAATCACTCTTCCTTCGACGATCGGAGTTCCGTCATGTCCGTACTCTCTCCTGCCCGCAGCCGGGCGACATTCCCCCCTGCCCGCACCCGGGCGACCGGTCGGGTCCGCCGCCTGGGTGCGGTGGCCGCCGTCTCCGCGTTGGCCCTGCTGCCCCTGGGCTGTTCCTCGTCCTCCTCCGACGCCCCGGCCGCGTCCGCCGACGCGGTGCGGATGAGCGATCAGTGGATCAAGGCCGCCGACAGCGGGATGTCCGCCGCGTTCGGCGTGCTCGAGAATTCGAGCGATCAGGACGTCACGCTGGTGGCGGCGTCCAGTCCGGCCTCGAACACGGTCGAGATCCACGAGGTGGTCGCCGACGCCCAGGGCGACAAGACCATGCGCGAGAAGGAAGGCGGGCTCACCATTCCCGCGCACGGGTCGGCCACGCTGAAGCCGGGCGGTGAGCATCTGATGTTCATCGGGCTGAAGGAGCCGCTGCGCACCGGCGCGGAAACGCCGATCACGCTCACCTTCGCCGACGGTTCCAGCACCACCGTCTCCGCGCAGGTGCGCGACTTCGTGGGCGGTAAGGAGAACTACGAGCCGTCGGGTGCGACCAC
>NZ_JASCXP010000642.1:0-2625 GCF_030010695.1 Nocardia sp. CC201C | reverse complement strand
TGCGCTTCCTCCAGGGAGTGCACCACGATCAGGTGATTCCATCGTGCGTTCCCGATCCGCGTCACCCGGTACACCGGCGGGATGTCGTGCTCCTCCCGGAGCGCAAGCATGATCTGCACGGTCCCTTCGGGATTCGCGCCTGTGACGTTGTACAGCCAGATCCAGGCGAACTTGCGGGCCACGCCGAAGGAGATCTGCGAGCCGACCGTCATCTCGCACTCGCCCTGCTGCTCGATGAGCGCACGGAGTGCCGCGAAGATCTCCTGGGAATGCGGCTTGCCGGCGAAGTACTCCCGGACCCGCTGTTCGCCGTTCCCCATGGGGCTCAGCCTAGCCGCGGGCAGCACTCAGGAAGCCTGTCGCCGCCGGTGCGCCTCGATGGCCTCGAACTTGGCGAGATTGTGCCGGGCGTCGGCGAGGGCGTCGTGCGCGTCCTTGGGGACCGGCGGCAGCGCGGGGCGGCCGTGCTGATCCCAGTGCTGGCGCAGTTCATTGGTGTATCGGGGGAGGGCGTTGGGCAGGTCGACCATGGAGCCCCAGAGCTGGCAGAGCGCGACGTGGTCGTACGCGCCGACCCAGGCCCACAGTTCGGGTTCGACGCCGGGGCGGGGGACCAGGAACTTGTAGAGGTCGTCGCGGATGCGTTCGCGGCTGCGCCACAGCGGGGAGGAAAGCGGCGGCAGCTGCGGGAGCACGTAGCGGCGCACGAACGGACCGGCCTTGGATTCGTCGAATTCGGTTGATACCGCGTAGTACTCCCGACCGTCCTCGCATACCACCGCAATTGAAACGAGATCGATCACGATTCCATCCTCAATGAATTCGCAATCGTAAAAATACCTCAACTGGTGGTTTCCTTTCGGCTACAACGAAGTAATTCGATGGTCGGTGATGCTTGGGGATGTGACAGAAAAGGGTCGCCGCAACTCGGTGTACGTCGGCCGCATCAGACGAAGATCAGCCGGTGGGGATCCGTCGAGGCGACTCCAGGTCGCGGGCGACCAGGGATGGAGTAGATACGTGGCAGAAAGCTGCTGCGCGGTGAGAACGTACGCCACCTCAATGGCGCCAAACTCGACAACCGGCCCGAGAATCTGGAATTGTGGCTGACGCGTCAGCCGATAGGCCAGCGTGTGGAGGACCTCGTGGACTGGGCGCGTGAAATCATCGCACGATGCGATTCGGACGGCAGGTATCGATTGTGTCCGGGTAGCAAACATCCACTCCGCCTCCGGCATGTTGTTCCGGAGGCGGGGTTGTACCTCGGCCCGGTCGTCTCGGCTCAGAACGGATCGGCGGCCGCGCGCCGGATCACTTCGCGGGCCAGCGGGCCGTGCAGGGCGTCGATGGGACGGCCGGGCAGGGAGTCGTCCTCGGTGTAGATCCACTCGAGGATTTCCTCGTCGGTGTATTTGGCGTCACGCATGACGGTGATCAGACCGGTCAGGTGTTTGGCGATGGCGCCGGTGGAGTCGAAGAAGTCCTTCGGAATACCGGCGACCCCGTCGCGGCGCACCGCGATGAGCTGGTGGTCGCGCAGCATCTGATGCACCCGGGTGACGACCATGCCGAGCTGGTCCGCCACATCGGGCAGCGGGATCAGGGTGACCGAATCCGGGAGGACGTCGTCGCTGCAAGGGAAGGCACTCACCCGCACAACGGTAGTCCGTCGCGGCGGCAACGTCGCATCACACCCCGTCCGGACTACGATCGGGTGAGTCGTACGGGTCCCCGTAGGGAAATATCGGGAAGGGCAACACTTGATCGGCCAGATCCTGGAAGGGCGCTACCGCATCGATGCGCCGATCGCGCGTGGCGGTATGTCAATGGTGTTCCGAGGTGAGGACACCCGTCTGGACCGCCCGGTCGCGATCAAGGTGATGGATCCCAAATTCGCCGCCGACCCCCAGTTCCTCACCCGTTTCGAACTCGAGGCGCGCGCGGTCGCCAAGCTCAAGCATCCGGCCCTGGTGGCCGTCTACGACCAGGGCGTGGACGGCGACCACCCATTCCTCATCATGGAATTGGTCGAGGGCGGCACCCTGCGCGAACTGCTGCGCGAACGCGGCCCCATGCCCCCGCACGCGGTGCGCGCCGTGATCGAACCGGTCATGCAGGCCATCGGTGTGGCGCACTCCTCCGGGCTGGTGCACCGCGACATCAAACCGGAGAACGTGCTCATCTCCGACTCCGGTGAGGTCAAGATCGCCGACTTCGGTCTGGTGCGGGCGGTGGCCGCCGCCAACATCACCTCGGCCAGCGTCATTCTCGGCACCGCCGCCTACCTCTCCCCGGAACAGGTCACCAGCGGCCACGCCGACGCGCGCAGCGACGTCTACGCCGCGGGCGTGCTCATCTTCGAAATGCTCACCGGGCGCACTCCGTTCACCGGCGACAATTCGCTGTCCATCGCCCTGCAGCGGGTGGAGAACGACGTCCCGAGCCCGAGCCACCACATCTCCGGCGTCCCACCGGAATTCGACGAGCTGGTCGCGCACGCCACCGCCCGCGAACCCGCGCACCGCTTCGCCGACGGCAACGAGATGGCCGCCGAGATCCGCCGCATCGCCCAGGTGCTGCAACTGCCCGCCTACCGGGTGCCCGCACCGCAGGAATCCGCGGAAC
>NZ_JASCXP010000641.1:0-2634 GCF_030010695.1 Nocardia sp. CC201C | reverse complement strand
CGCTGTGCGGTTGTCGTCTACACCCCGGCTAGCTCCGCTAGTTCAGGGTCGTCGATATCGGCGATGTCCTCGGCGGTGACCTGGAGGACGCGGGCGGTGGCGATGTCGAAGAACAAGCCCGACACCGTGATACCGCGCTCGAGGACGGCGCGTCGGACTTCCGGGTGGGTGAGCAGGGTTTCCACCTGGACCGCGACATTCACCATGCTCAGCTGGTCGGTCTCGTCGAAACCGGCGGCAGCGGCCGCGCGGGCGACGGGGTGGCCGAGGCGGTAGCGGTCCAGGCTGGGCAGGGCGTGGCGGAGCCAGTCGCCGAGGCCGGGGCCGTCGGGTACGCCCGCGCGCAGCGCCTTCATGGCGCCGCACCCGGAGTGCCCGCACACCACCAGGTGCTCGACGCGCAGTTCCTGGAGGGCGAAGGTGAGGGCGGCCTCCAGGGAGGTGTCGCGGCCGTGGCCGGGCACCAGGTTGCCGACATTGCGGACGGTGAACAGGTCACCCGGACCGGTGTTGGTGATGACGTTCGGGACGATGCGCGAGTCGGCGCAGGTGAGGAAGAGCGAATGCGGAGCCTGGCCGTCGCGCAGCTCGTCCAGGTGCGGGCGCACCACGTGGGCGTTGCGACGGTGGTAGGCGGCGACGCCCGCGGTGATGGGGTTGCCTTCGGTGTCGCGCCACGGCCGCAGCACATCGTTCAGCAGACCGCGCGCATGTCCGCGTTCGGGCGGACCGGCCAGGGCACGGGCCATGTCCACGGTGCCCAGTTCCACGAATTCCACGGTGCCGCCGGTGCTTTCGTGCTGGTGCGCCCAGTCGTGGATGGCTTCGTAGGCGGCGTGGTCGAGGAAGTCGACGCTCAGTTCCAGCAGTACGTCGGCTCCGGCGGGCACCGTGGCCAGCTCCGAGGAGAGTCGGGGCAGCGCCAGGAAGGTGCAGGTGCCCTCGACCCGGACCACCCAGCGGTCGGCGTCCACGTGTTCGGCCGACACCACGACCCGCACCACGCGCCACAGCAGCAGTGCGAAGGCCAGGCCCAGACCGATCAGCACGCCCTCGAGCAGGTTCAGGAACACCACGCCCGTGACGGTGACCAGGTAGACCAGCAGGTCACCGGTGCGCTTGGCGAGTCGGATGTGCGCGAGTTTGACGAGCTGGATGCCGACCACGATGAGGAGGCCCGCCAGCACGGATTTGGGGATCTGCTCCACGACGCCGACCAGGGCCACCGAGAAGACCAGCACCCAGATGCCGTGCAGCAGGGCCGAGGCCCGGGTGCGCGCACCGGCCTGCACATTGCTGGCCGAGCGCACGATCACCCCGGTCACCGGCAGCCCGCCGAGCAGGCCGGAGGTGGTGTTGGCCACGCCCTGGGCCACCAGTTCACGGTCGAAGTTGGTGCGCGGGCCGGTGTGCATCTTGTCCACGGCCACCGCGCACAGCAGGCTCTCCACGCTCGCGATGAGCGCGATGGTCAGCACGGCGAGCACCACCGCACCCCAGTTCCCGCTGGGCATCTCGGGCAGGCCGATGGCGTCGAAGAGCGAGCCGCTCAGCGCGATACGCTCCACATCGGCGGGCACCACCAGCGACAGCAGGGTGCCGACCAGCACGGCCACCAGCGGTCCGGGCACCACGCGGATCTTGGCGGGTAGGTACTTCCAACCCAGCATGATGGCGATGACCACGCCGCCGATCAGGACGTCGACGCCGTGCAGGTTGAGCAGCTGGGCGGGCAGCCCGGTGATATTGGCCAGGGCCGAACTCTGCGACGATCCGCCCAGCAGCACGTGCACCTGCTGGAGGGCGATGGTGATGCCGATACCGGCGAGCATGGCGTGCACCACCACGGGCGCGATAGCGAGGGCGGCGCGGGCAATCCGGCTGAGGCCGAACAGGATTTGCAGCACCCCCGCCGCAGCGGTGATGAAACAGGCTGTCTTCCAGCCGAATTGGTTGATGGTCTCGGCGACCACCACGGTGAGGCCCGCGGCCGGGCCGCTGACCTGTAGGGCGGAGCCGCCGAGCAGGCCCACCACCACGCCGCCGACCACGGCGGCGATGAGTCCGGCGGCGATGGGCGCGTCGGAGGCGACGGCAATGCCGAGCGAGAGTGGTAGGGCGACCAGGAATACCACGAGTGACGCGGGCAGATCGTGGCGCAGCAGGGATTGCCAGCGGGATTCTCCGGAACTCTGCTGCGAGGCAGTGTCGAGGGACATACTTCTCCTTCACCAGGTCTGACGAGGGTGACCCGGACGATGTCGAACAAGGGCATCGAGGAAAGCGGTTTGCGGGCGACGTTGACCACAAGATCGCCGGGAAGTGAAGGCAAGGCTAAGGGTAAAGACTTAGCAAAGCCTGAGAAAACCTGTCCACCAATGAAAATGGTGCGTGAACGCCCTGTATCCACGCCCGCCCCGCTCACACCGGCTGCGCCGAAACCCGACGTCCGACGTCATCTATCTCGGCGATGCCGTCGACCGTGATCTCCACCACGCGCGCCGTGGCGATGTCGAAGAACAGGCCCGACACGACCACGCCGCGCTCCTCCACCCCGCGCCGGACGACGGGGTGCGCGTGCAGCGTCTCGAGCTGCACCGCCACATTCACCATGCCCAGCTGATCCACCGGACC
>NZ_JASCXP010000640.1:0-2638 GCF_030010695.1 Nocardia sp. CC201C | reverse complement strand
GTGGATCGAACCTGATCGAGCAAAGTCTGCGGCATGCCCGGCGCACCTTCCCCGATGGCGGGACATGCCATCAGTGCGCCGGGGACCCGAACGTGCACTCATTTCACCACATTCACATGGGAATCGCCAGACTCACTGGGCACATGTGCACCATTGGCCCCAGGACAGACCGAGGGGACACAGCCGACAGAGCGGACTTCTCAGACGCCGATGCTGTTCAGCCGCGCGGCCACGTCGATGGTGCGGCGCGAGACGTCGGCAACCTCGCCGCGCACCACCGCCGCCACCTGGGCCGCCACCTGTTCGTCGATCTTGGCGAGGCGACCCAGCGTCCGCGCCCGCCAGCCCTCCGCGACCACCGCGAGCGCGATATCCCGCGCCGCCGGAGCCTCGGTGTCGATCACGATGAGCAGCGGGTCGGCCGCCCGCGCCACCAGTTCGAGCGGGACCTCCACCTCGGCGCGGTAGCGGTTGGCCTTGAGCACGTCGACGGTGATGTCCAGGGTCACCGGAATCGTCAGGTCGAAGGCCACCAGCCCATCGGTGCCGGAAGGGCTGCCGTCATGGAGACCGGTGCGCCCGGCGGCGCTGTCCGCGTCCGTACTCGACGCACTCGCACCGCCCGGGTCTACCCCGGCAGCACCCGCGTCGGCGCTGACAGCACCCGGGTTCACCCTGGCAGCACCCGCGTCGGAAGCCCCCGCGTCCTCACTGGCAGCACTCGCGTCCGCACCACCGGCAGTAGTGGCATCCGTGCTGGCCGCACCGGCGTCCGTGCTGGCAGCACTCGCGTCCACACCGGCAGCACCCGCATGCACGCTGGCGACGCCCGCGTCCACACCGGCAGCACCCGCATGCACGCTGGCGACGCCCGCGTCCGCACCGGCAGCACCGGCCGTACTGGCGGCGGTCGTCGCGCGGCCGGGCACCGCGTCATTCGTGGCGTCCCCGTGCGGCACCAGCCGCGGCATGCGTACGCTCCCCCGCACCGACACCTCGGCTGCATTGCGCGGCCCGGTGCGCAGCGGCCCGACCTCGATGGGTTTGCCCGCCAGCGATTCCACCACCTCGCGCACCCGCTGAGCGGTCACCACGCGCTGGAAGAACTGTCGCCCGAATTCGTCGTAGCCGATCCAGTCGAATTCCGCCTGTCCGCGATACTCCGATTGCCGGCCGTCGATGATGGCCTCGACATCGAATACCCGTCCGCGTCGCGATTCCGGATCGTCGAGCATGGCATTGAGCCGATTGGCGACCTCGCGCTGCACCATCCGGGAAATCGGGTCGAGCAGCAGTTCGAAGGCGGTGCCGATGGCCTGCGCCCGCATGACGAAGCTGACGTCGCGCCCGGTGACGGGCGGAATGTCGATCACGATGAGCAGTGGTCGCGCGGTGCGGGCGTGCAGGTCCAGGTCGATTTCGACGACCGCCTCGAGTCGTAGTCGCTGGCCGCCCAGCGTGATGTCCACCCGCAATTTCACCGGCACCATGACCTCGAAGTGCACATGCGGCCCGTGGCGGACGATATGTGGTTTGCCCACACTGCCTTTGGCGACGAATCGCGCGAGTCCGGCGGGTCCGACCGAGAACGGTCCGATGGTCATCCCCCGACCGGCCATACCGGAGACCGCCGCCTCGATTCGGGATTCCGTGACCGCCGCCTCGACGAATCGTTCACCGAATTCGGCGTAATCGATCCAGGTCGGTTGGTCGGATAACGGCATCCAGCTTCTTTCGTCGGGCGGAATCCCTGTCCTGCCGATGAGGGGGCAGCAGGACAGGGATCGTTCGGCGATGCTGCCGGGCACCGCCGGGCTCCATGGTAGGGCGTAATTCCCCCGTTACCTAGGGCACGCCCGCATGTTTTCCATCATGCGGGATGCCGTTGTTCACAGTCGGCCGTATCCGACCAGGCCGGAAAGCTCCGCGGGCCGATAGCGGTGGATGGTTATGCGCCCGAACTCATTACCCCCCACGGTGGTGATCATATCCCCGTCGGCGGCAATCACGAAGTTGGTGTGCTGACTGAACGGACTGGTCTCGCTGTAGAGCACCACATCACCGACCCCCGGTCGATATCCGGGCGATTCGAAGCGCCCCTGCTGCTGGTAGTACTCGGTGAGCGTGTAGACCCCGGGAATCCGCCACGATCCCGAGTTCGGATTGGTCAGGGGCCGTCCGGCCTCGCGCAGCACCCAGCTGACGAAATCGGCGCACCATGGCTCCTCGACGCCCTCGGAGTATTCGGTGCCGGCGGGCTGGCGCGCGAATTCGCCGCGCAACACCTCCACAATGCGTTTCTGGGTGTCGTCCAGCCCCGCCTGCTCGACCGCCGGGAAGTCGCGCAGCCGCTCCCCCGCTACCGCGGGCAGATGCCCCCGCTGCCACCAGCCGACCCCGACCACCGCCAGCACGGTCACCGCCGCGAGGGCCGCGACCGCCGCCACCCAGCGCGCACCCCGGCGACCGCGGCCCGCGGACTTCGCGACCGATCTCGCACCCACGCTCATATCGCTCCCCTCCCGGCGTTGTCAACGACCACCTTAGTTCGACGATCGTCGGGCGCATTCGGTTCCACACCGCCCCGCAGCGGCGTCCTGCGTCGTCTCGCAGCGCCGCCCCGGGTTCCCGCGCGTTA
>NZ_JASCXP010000639.1:0-2657 GCF_030010695.1 Nocardia sp. CC201C | reverse complement strand
GCCGATGATGGCGCCGGGAATCGCGGAGACGACCAGCCCGAGCAGGCCGATGGCGCCGCCGATCACCGCGCCCACGGCCGCGCCGAGTGCGGCGCGCTGCAATTCGGCGAAGAACCACTGCTGTGCGGAGATGGCCCGCGCGTGCGCGTGCGGCCCGACCTCGGGGGTCAGCGACAGTTCCTGGCCGTTGTCAGCGACGGCCGCGACGATCCGCACGTCCTCCCCACCGGCCTGACCGGTCAGCGGCACCTGCGCCACGACCGCACCGGATTCGTTGGTCAGGCTCACGGCCTGCCCGTCGGCGTCGACGCTGAACCGCCCGCCGGTCACGCTGGTGACGATGGCGTCGCCCGCCTCGGCCAGCGCGATGGTGTAGCCGACGCCCTGATCCTGCCCGTGCACCTGCGCGGCGACCGGCTGCGGTGCGGTGGGCGCTTCCACCGGTGCGGCGTATCCGGTCCCGGTGGCGATTCCGGTGGCGGCGGCGGCGAACAGGGCGGTGGCGGCGAACTTCGTGTACTTCATCAAGTCTCCCGATATGGCTGATACCGGACCCGATGACAATCGAGTCACGGCACGTCACCATACCGTTGACCTATCGATGTTTCAGTTCGGGGCGGCCGCGGTCCGCCGCGCGACCTCGTCGGCCAGCAGCTCGAGCAGGCCGGGAAAGCGCTCGGCCAGATCGGCGCGGCGCAATCGCGCCATATTGCTGTTGCCCCGATCGACCTGCCGGATCAACCCCGCCTGCCGCAGTATCCGAAAGTGGTGGGTCCGAGTGGCTTTCGAGACCGGCAGGCCGAAGGAGCTGCAATGCCGCTCGGCATCCTCGGCATCGGCCAACAGCGCCAGCACCACCGCGAGGCGGTGCTTGTCGGCCAGGGCGGCCAGTACCGCGCCCAGGTCGAGTTCCGCCGTGCTCGGTTCGTCGGCGACCACGTCCACCCACCTTCCGTAGGTACGGTTTGCATCGTACCTCCGACACCGCTAGCGTCCGAGGTATGACAAACACCGTACCTTCCGAGGGGATTCCGTTCACACTGGTCGGCTTCGCCCACCCCAAGCCGGACAAGGTCGAGGAGCTGCGCGAACTGCTGCTGTCCTTCGTCACCCCCACCCGTGAGGAGGACGGCGCGCTCGAGTACCACTTCCACGAACTCGCCGACGACCCGACCACCTTCGTCTTCTACGAGGTGTGGCGCTCAGCCGCCGATCTGGACCGGCACCTGGCCCTGCCGCATATGCGGGACTTCTGGGAACACCGCATGGACTACCTGGAACGCGATCTCGAGATCCACTACCTCACCATGCGCAGCCCCTACCCCCGCCCGATGGCCGCATAGGTTCCCGGCCCCCGCCCGCGCGAGGGTCGACGATGGGCGCGGGTCAATGGCCCTGTCGCGCGGTCGGATCGGGATGATGGCGACGGTCGCGACGCCACTCGACGTAGAGCCACAGGGCACCGCACAGCAGCAGTGCCGCGCAGCTGAACGCCGCGATCGTCGCCCATCCGGTGAATCCGTAACCCGCCGCCGTGAGCGCCAGGGCCAAGGCCACGACACCCAGTCCGCACAGCACGATTCCCGGCACGTTGTAACCGTCCTCGATACCCTCACCGGCATGGTGGCGAACTCTTCGCGACCGCCGCCCGAGTTCGGTGCGGGCGAAGACCGGCAGCGCCTCCGATCCTGTCCATCGATGTCGAATCCGAGTCATGAGACACCTCCATCGGGGCGGTGGCGAAACGTCCGCCCGATAGCTGGGATCTACCCAGCGTACGGCGGGCGAACCTCAGTCGCCAGGTTTGCGCACCGACCATTGGGCCACCGGCAACTGCGGTCGCCACGTGGTGAATCCGCCGAGGGGCTCGCCGCGGTGGATCTGGATGCGGCGCAGCGTGCCGCCGTGGGTGGCGGACAGGGTGAGCAGCAGTGCCTCCGATTCGGCGGTGACGGCATTGGCGACCAGGCGGCCGCCGGGACGCAGCGCGTCCCAGCAGGCGTCGACCAGGCCGTCCTGGGTCAGGCCGCCGCCGAGGAAGACGGCATCCGGTGCGGGCAGGTCGGCGAAGGATCCCGGGGCCGTCCCACGCACCTCGACGCCGGGAACGCCGAGGGCGGTGGCGTTCGCGCCGATCTGCTCCCGTCGCGCCTGCCACCGTTCGAAGGTGACGGCGCGGCAGCTGGGATGCGTACGGCACCACTCGATGGCGATGGTGCCGGAGCCGCCGCCGACATCCCAGAGCAGCTCGCCCGGCGCGGGGGCCAGCGCGGCGATGGTGAGCGCGCGCACCTCCGATTTGGTGAGCTGGCCGTCGCCGCCGTACACCGGGTCCGGCAGGCCGGGCAGGCGGCTCAGGCGCACCGCCGCCGGATCGGCCACACAGTCCACGGCCACGATATTGAGGGCGTCCCCGGGCGGATGCGCCCAGGTCGCGGCCGTACCCGCGACGATCCGCTCCCCCGGACCGCCCAACTGCTCCAGCACCGTCACCGTCGATTCACCGAAACCGTTGCGCGCCAGCAGTTCCGCCAGCAGCGCCGGGGTGTGCTCGTCGGTGCTCAGCAGCAGCACGCGACGGCCGTCGGCGAGTTCGGGCAGCACCGTCTCCAGCCGCCGCCCCACCGCGCTCACCACCGGCGTCTCGGCCAGCGCCC
>NZ_JASCXP010000638.1:0-2670 GCF_030010695.1 Nocardia sp. CC201C | reverse complement strand
GCTCACCAGTGTCGAATTGTCGATGCCGGTGGCCTCCCACATGCGCGGATACATGGAGATGGCGGTGAACCCGGGCATGGTGTTGATCTCGTTGATGACCGGACCGTCCGCGGTGACGAAGAAGTCGACGCGGGCCAGACCCTGGCAGCCCAGCGCCCGGAACGCCTCGACCGCCATGTCGCGGACCTGCGCCGCCACATCGTCGTCGAGTTTGGCCGGAACATCGAACTCGCAGACGTCGTCGATGTACTTGGTGTCGAAGTCGTAGAACCCCGGACCATCGGCGGCGGGGTCGCTCTCCGGCATCCGGATCTCCGCCACCACACTGGCCTCCACCCGGCCGTCCGGGAATTCCAGTACGCCGCACTCGACTTCACGCCCCACGATCGCCGCCTCCACGATCACCTTCGGATCGTGTTCGCGGGCGGTGGCGATGGCGGCGTCGAGATCGTCCCAGGAGACCACCTTGGTGATGCCGATGGAGGAGCCGCCGCGTGCGGGCTTGACGAAGACCGGCAGGCCGAGCCGCCGCTGGTCGGCCTCGCTCAGGGTGGGCGCACCGGGTCGCAGCACCACCTGGGTGCCGATGGGAAGTCCTTCGGCGGCAAGGAGTTTCTTGGTGAACTCCTTGTCCATACCGGCCGCGCTGGCCAGCACGCCCGGACCCACGTACGGGACCCCGGCCAGTTCCAGCAGCCCCTGCAGCGTGCCGTCCTCGCCCCAGGCGCCGTGCAGTACGGGGAACACCACATCCACGCTCCCCAGCACCTCGCCCCCGCCGACCGGCATCAGATGTCCGGACCGGCTGGGATCGACGGCCAGCGTCAGCGCGGTCCCCGGGGACGCCTCGACGGCCAGCTCCCGAGCCTTGCCGCTCAGCTCCCGCGGATCCCGGCCGCCCAGCACCCAGGTGCCCTCGCGCGTGATCCCGATCGGAACCGGCTCGTACCGTTCGGGATCGAGGCTGCCCAGCACGGTGCGGGCCGATACGCACGAGACGCCGTGCTCATTGCTCCGCCCGCCGAATACCACCGCCACCCGGATCCTGTTGGTCATGCCCGGAACCGTACCCGGTCACCGATGACGCTTCGGTTACACGGGTGACTCGCCCCGCTCTCGAACCGGACGGCAGCGGCGTCACTCCGACTTGAGCCGCCGCCCCAGCAGCTGCCCCACCGCCTCGGCGGCCGACAGGCCTTCGTGGCAGACGCGGTGCACGGCATCGGTGAGCGGCATTTCCACGCCGGTCCGCTCCGCCAGCGCGCGGACCGAGGTGCAGGACTTCACGCCCTCGGCGACCTGGCCGTGGGTGGCCTCCTGGGCGGTCTCCATGGTGCCGCCGGAGCCGAGCACATGACCGAAGGAGCGGTTGCGTGACAGCGGGGAGGTGCAGGTGGCGACCAGGTCGCCGACTCCGGCCAGACCGGCGAGGGTCACCGGTTCCGCGCCGAGGGCGACACCGAGCCGGATGATCTCGGCGAGCCCGCGGGTGATCAGGCTGGCGATCGAGTTGTCACCCAACCCCATGCCGGAGGCGATACCGCAGGCCAGGGCGATGACGTTCTTGCACGCACCGCCGATCTCGCAGCCCACCACATCGGTATTGGTGTAGGGCCGGAAGTAGCCGGTGGCGCAGGCCCGCTGCACCGCCTCGGCGCGCGCGGCGTCGCTGCACGCGACCACGGTGGCGGCGGGTTGGCGGGCGGCGATCTCCTTGGCCAGGTTCGGGCCGGACAGCACCGCCACCCGGCTCGGGTCGGCGCCGCTCACCTCGGCGATCACCTGGCTCATACGCAGCAGCGTGCCGGTCTCGATGCCCTTGGCCAGACTCAGCAGCGTGGCGTCGGCCGGGATATCGGCCTTCCACGCCGCGAGATTGGCCCGCAGCGACTGCGACGGCACCGCCAGCACCACGATGTCCGCGCCGTCCAGCGCGATTCGGTGGTCGTCGGTGGCGGCGATGGGCGGCAGCTCCACCTCGGGCAGATACCAGGGGTTGCGATGTTCACCGGCGATCGCCTTCGCCACCTCCGGCCGCCGAGCCCACATGGTGACCTCGGTTCCCGCCTCCGCCAACACCTTCGCGAACGCGGTCCCCCACGACCCCGCTCCCAGCACCGCTGCCCTCGTCATCAGACCAATATATGCACCCGCCGCGCCCGGCCGGGCCACACCGCCACACCCGGGAACATTCCCGCGTGCTCGACCGCTTGGCATTCCAGAGCGGTGGTCGCGGACGGGCGTTCACGCGGCGTTTACTGCCACCGCCGCGCGCCGGGTAACCATCGAGTGGGAGGATTCGGGCATGCGCTCGTCCGTGCACGCCGTCATCGCGGTGAAGAGTCTCGAGCTCGCCAAGAGCCGACTCGCCGACCGGCTGCATCCACGCGACCGGCCCCGCCTGGTGCTGGCCATGCTCGCCGACACCGTGGACGCGGCCACCGCGACGCCGGAGATCGGCTCGGTCACGGTCGTCACGCCCGATCCGCGGGTCGCCGACCTGGTGCGCGGACTGGGGGCACACGTCCATCCCGAACCCCTCGATCCGGATACCGGACGGCTGCCGGACGCGGCGCCACGCGCCGCCGCCGAGCCGCTCGATGCCATGGCGGCCCCGACCGGCTACCGCGCTCAGCCGCACGACCCGATGACATACCTGCGCGGCGAGGA
>NZ_JASCXP010000637.1:0-2670 GCF_030010695.1 Nocardia sp. CC201C | reverse complement strand
TACTGGGGCCCGGGGGGGGGGGGCCCCACCCCCCCCCCCGCGGTTGGTGCTTCGAGGAATCAGAGACAGAACTTGAGATCGCCCGGACCGAACGGCAACCCGAAGCACAGTTCGACCGAGCCTGCGATCGGTGTGGCTGTGGTGGGAGTCGCGGCAGCGGCGGAACCGGCGCCGACAGCGCCGATGGAGAGCGCGCAGGCGGATACGGCCAGCGCGCGGATAATTCTGGAATTCATTGGCATTCCTCGATTGTGCGATGTACGTGTCTCGGATTCGGAGACCGGACTATCAGATCACAGCTCGCGGAGCGAATCAGTTTATGTGCGCAGAGTCTTGGGTCTTCATCTTCTTTATTGCAGGATCGTCGTGATTTTTCACAGCGCGAGGGGGTGAAAGGGGCAGGATGGTGTGCCATCTATTTGTGTTCTGTGCCAATCGATGAGGATATCTGCTGTGATCTGGATCAGACCACGTTGGCCGGTTCGCCGCGCCGATTGGAACGGCCCTAGGCTGAATTCACCCGCTACAAACCCCACAGCGGGTAGTGGACAGTGTTGTCCACGTCAAGGTGCACACCGGGTGCCCTGCCCAATTCCGATTCGCCCGGTGTGTACCGGTCCGCGGCTCCGAGTTCCTCGTCCGATCAGTTCGTGCTCATGGCCAGAGGCTGCGTGACGGCAGTGGGCGTAAGCCGGGCCGTACCATATTGTCGATAGTCACGGTGAGCCCCGCGTTGATCGCTGCGGAGGCGTACTCCCATGCTTCCTTAGTGGATGCGGAGTATTCGACGCTCAGCTCTTCGCCTGGTTGGTCGCCATCGAAATACACCGTAACTCGAAGCGAGTGGGGCGTGGGATCGGCAGGGATTTCGGGCATGCTGGTCGAGTTCCTTCCGGGATCGCGGAATTATGTGATCGGCGCAGGTTGAAAACGTGCGGAGGTAACGGTGGTAACGCCCGCGACTCAGAGCGGTCCGAATCTCAGCAGCGGGGGCGTCTGCTCAGGGGTGTAGGTGCCGACGACGGAGACCCCGTTGTCGGCGAAGTACGACTGTGCTCGGGGAAGGTGATCGGCTGAGGTGACCAGGAGGGCGTCGTGGCAACCGAGTCCCCCCATGACCAGCGCCGCCAGCTTGGCGTTCTCCCATGTCGACCTGGCGCCGGACTCGAGGTGGACGCGATCACGGGCAATGCCGCGCGCGATGAGCCAGTCGGCCATCGCTCGCGCCTCGGTGGTGCCGGACCGGGGATTGCCGCCGGTCACGATGACCGGCGCGACAGGGGACACGATCGCCGCCACATACCCTGCCCGGAGGCGTTCGACCAGAGCGGGGCGCATGGAGCCGTCAGGTCGTAGTCCGTAGCCGAGGATGATGATCGCTGTCGTGTGTGATACCCGCACCGGCAGTCCGGTGGTTCGCGGTGGCCCTGGCGGTGCCTGTTCCGCTGCGGACCCGCTGTGGAGAACTGGCTCCGCTACGGGCGCCGGGGAGGCCGACACAACTATTACGTGCAGGCTGACGCTCAATGCGAGCAAGGCTGTTGTGCGTGCAATAACGCGGAACGAACTACGGAACACAATGCCGCGCATGGGAAACTCCGGGGGCTGCTCACGAATGGATATCCCGGTTCGATTACCGGGTGGCTATATGGTTGCCCTGCGCCGGTTGTTTGTCGTCGATTCAACTCGATGTGTGGACAACTCACCGCAGTAGCCGTGCCATATTGTGATATCCAGTATTCGATCCGAGGAGCCCTCGGTGGATTTGCTTTGTGATCCGTCACCATTCGGGGAACGCTTGATTGGTGGCGTCTGAACGGATATTCAAGCGTTAACCGCAAATCGCCGCGACGGGCATTGTGGCGATAGCCGTGGCTTACATCAGGCCGTCAACCGGTTCCTTAATGCCGGATGCACGGCTTCCGCACGTCTCAGGACTGCTGTAGCCGTGTCCAGCGCACTGTCCTGCGCGAGGATGCTCTCGTATAGGCACGAGAGCGCACGTCCGGGCTCTACACCGAGCTCCGCGTCCAGGCGTTGCCTGGTGCGGTGGAACAGGTGCAGAGCTTCGGACTGGCGGCCCGTGCGGTAGAGCGCGAGCATCAGCAGTTCACACACGCGTTCGCGGGACGGGGCTGCGGCGATGAGCCGTTGCAGTTCGACCGTGGCCTGCCGATTGTTGCCAAGTAGCAGGTACGCGCTCACGAGGTCTTCCTGAGCCAGGGTGCGTTGCTCCTCGAGGAAGGCCGCGGCGGACCGGCAGCGTTCGCCGACGAGGGTGTCCAGGAGTGCGGGGCCCCGCCACAATTGCAGCCCGTGCTGCAGTGACCGTAGTGCGCGTGCCGGATCAACGGTCAAGTCACTGAATCCACGCGCGACGTGATCCAAGAATCGGTTGGCGTCCACCGCATCGCGTGGGATTTCGAGTACGTAGCCATTCTGTACCGCCCGCAGGGTAGCGGGTTCTCCGAATCCATGCGCAAACTTATCGATCATCTTTCTGATGCGCGTGGCCTGCGCTTGGATCGCGTTGCGTGGATTCTTGAGTAGTTCGCCCGGCCATAACTCTTCCGCCAGCTCGTTGTAATAGACGGTGTTGCCGGCCTTCAGGGTGAGGGCGGCCAGCATCGCGCGGATCTTTTCGGCCCGAACCTCTGCACGATTGCCGCC
>NZ_JASCXP010000636.1:0-2677 GCF_030010695.1 Nocardia sp. CC201C | reverse complement strand
CGGGGCGGTACAGCGGGCGGTGGTCGACACCGTCCGGGAGCAGACCGGAGTCACCGTCGACGAGGTGTCGGTGACCATTCTCGATATCGAACCGGGGGCACTGTGACCGCTGCGGCGGAATTGCTGGAAGCGATCGTCGAGGCGATCGAGGCGACGGATGGGTTGCGCCCGGTCGCGCCGTTCGGTCTCGACGCGGTGACCTGGCTGCCCCGCGGCGGCCGGGCGTATGCGGTCGATCTGACGAAGGAGGTCGTCGAAATCCGGGTGGCGGCAACCGCTTTGCCGCTGCGCCCGCTGGTGGAACGACTGTCCGCCGCGGTGCGGGCGCTGTTGCGGGACACCGCCTGGGCCGAGGCGGCTATCCGCGTGGTGGTCGCCGAACTCGACGCCGCGGCTTTCGGCGACGACGCAGTTACCTAGATCACGGACAGCGGGCGTGAGCTTGTCGCACTCCCGGTGTCGAACCAGTACGGACACGTTGTTCCGCTGCACTACAACCAAATTCAGGAGGAAGACATGACCGGAACCAGCACCGAGAAGTCGACCGGCAAGATCGCCGCCGACGGCCAGGACACGGCCGTGCGCAAGGCGGCGAATGATGATGCGCTGGTGACCGATCAGGGCACCACCACCATCGGCGACATCGTGGTGCAGAAGATCGCCGGACTCGCCGCCCGCGAGGTGCGCGGCGTGCACGCGCTGGGCGGCGGCGCGGCCCGCGCGTTCGGCGCGATCCGGGACCGCATTCCGGGCGCGTCGGCCAGTGTGGGCCAGGGTGTTTCGGTGGAGGTCGGTGAGAAGCAGGCCGCCGTCGATCTGGAGCTGGTGGTCGAATACGGCGTTTCCATCGCGGAGCTGGCGCGTGCGGTGCGCCGCAATGTCATCACCGCCATCGAGCAGATGACCGGCCTCGAGGTCGTCGAGGTGAATATCAACGTCAACGACGTCTACATTCCCGGCGACGACGATGACGAGTCGCCCGCATCCAATCGCGTGCAGTAATCCCATCCGCCCGCAGCTGAGGAGACGCACATGAACGCCACGACGATCAGTCTCGCCGTCGGTATCGCGCTCGGGTTCGCCATGGCCTTCGGCGGATTCGGCGCGTTCGCCATCGTGTTGGTGTTCGCCGGGCTGGGCCTGCTGGTCGGCCGCTGGCTCGACGGCGCGATCGATCTGGCCGGCCTGATCCGGTCGGCACAGGATCGGAGCCGGCGGTGACCGCCGCGGTCGCGCTCGAACTGCCCGGCACCACCACCGTTTCCGAACGGGCGGTGCGCCGTCTGGCGGCGCACGCGGCCACCGAGGTGGACGGGGTGGGGTCGCAGGTCGGCGTGGACGCCGATGTCACCTCCGATGCCGCCGCCCTGCGGGTGCGCCTGCCGGTGCGGTATCCGCTGCCGGTGGCCCGCATCGCCGAGTCCTGCCGCGCGCACTTGATCGCACGGGTCGGCGAACTCGCGGGCCTGAGGGTCACCGGCGTGGATATCGAGATCTCCGCCATGGAGCTGGAACCCGCCGCTCCCGCTACCGAGTCGGCGCGCCGGAGGGTGCGGTGATCCGGCGGCCGCGGCGGGTGGGCACGGCGGTGGTGGTGGCGCTGGCGCTGCTGGCGCTGGCGGTGGCCGTCATCGTGTCGCTCGTCCAGCGGCTCACGGGCAGTGGGGAGTTCGTCTCCTACGACAGCGTCGCCGCCCGACTGCACGACACCGAGTGGGGTGACGTCGTGGTGCTCGCCGCGGGGGCGACGGTCGCGGCGATCGGGCTGCTGCTCATCGCCCTGGCCGCGATTCCCGGCCGCGCGGTGGTGCTGCCACTGCGCACCGTGGACGGCAGCGACGCCGGCATCGAGCGCCGCAGCCTGCGCACGGCGCTGCACCGTTCCGCCGCCGGGGTGCAGGGGATCGAGAGGGCGCGGGTTCGGGTGCGCGGCAAGGGGGTGCGGGTCTCCGCGGCCTCGAATCGCGTGGATATCAGCGAGTTGCCCGATACCGTGCACGCGGCCCTAGCCGACACGCTCGATCGCATTGCCCCGCGGCATCCCACGCGGGTGCGCGCCCGGTTGCGTCCCGCCCGGACCGGAGGTTCCCGATGATCACCGTCAACCGCCCGGCTCGCCTCAACCGATCGCTCATCGCCGTGGTCGGCGTGCTGCTACTGGCCGCGGGCGGCTATCTGATCGCGGCCCAGCGCGGCTGGGTGGGCTGGGTGGATCGCTCGCAGCCGCTCACCCCCGGCGCCGCCGAACCGCCCACCTGGGTGTTCTACGCGGTCATCGCGGGTGCGGCGGTGCTGGCACTGCTGTGTCTGCGCTGGCTGAGCGTGCAGTTGTTCCGCCTGCCGTCAGCGGTGACCTGGCAACTGGCGGAGGCGAAGTCAGCCGGGCGGACCACGCTGTCCTCGGCCACGGCGGCGCGCGCGGTGGCGGCCGATATCGAATCCTTCGACACCGTGGCTTCGGCCGCCGCGTGGCTGTCCGGACCGGGCCGGGCGCCGGAGCTGCACCTGGTGGTCACCGCCACGCCGGAGGCCGACCTCACCGAGTTGCGGCGGCGCATACTCGGCGAGGCCGTGGCCCGGCTGCGGGAGGCGCTGGAGGTGGGCGTGATTCCGGTGACCATGGAACTGCGCCTGTCCGACGACGAGGCCCGCGTGCGCTGACATCGACCACTCACAT
>NZ_JASCXP010000635.1:0-2678 GCF_030010695.1 Nocardia sp. CC201C | reverse complement strand
GCCGTCGGTGTGCTGGTGATCGTGTCCGGGGTCGGGTTGCTGGCCGAGATGGTGGGCACGGCAACGGGATTCCCGTTCGGCTGCTACGACTACGCGAGCGGGCGGATCGGGCCGTCGGTGGCGGGGGTGCCGCTGGTGGTGGCGCTGGCCTGGACCGGTGGCCTGTACCCGGTGTGGATCGTCGCGGGGCAGCTGTACTCGCGCACGGTGACGCGGGTGACGATGACGGCCGTGGGGGCGGTCGGCTGGGATCTGTTCCTGGATCCGCAGATGGTGGCGGACGGGCAGTGGATCTGGTGCTCGCCCTCGCCCGGCCTGCCCGGACTCCCGGAGATCCCGCTGACGAACTACCTCGGCTGGTTCGCCGTCGGCCTGGTGATGGCCGGACTGCTGGCGCTCTGGGATCGGACCGCACCGAACCTCGAGCGCACACCCACCACCGCACGGCCAGCCACCGCACCACCCACCAGCGCCGCCACTGCCACTGAACCGTCGGCCACCGAACCAGCTACCACCACCAAGCAACCGGCCACCGCAACCACGCAACCAGCCACCGCAGAATCGGCAGCCACCGACGCGGCCGCCACCGATCGGCCGGACGCCGCCCCCGTCTCACCCGGCGTCGCCGCCGGTCGAAACACCCCGGCCGCTTCGCCACCCGCAGGAGCGAGTACGACCGGGCCATCAGCCGTATCGGACGCGGCACCGGACCCGACGAACGCGCCAGCCGCCGGACACGACCCGGCCAAGCCACCGATCGCCCCTGCCCCTGTTCGCAGGGCGGACACTGCCGCGGTCGCGGTCCGTTCCGGCGATGTGGCGGTGCCGGTGGCCGTATTCCTGTGGACCTGGCTGGGTTCGGCGCTGGCGCATGCGGTGTTTCTCGGGTTGCCGGTGTCGGCGGGCTACGGGTTGGTGGGGCTGGGGGTGTTGGGGATTCCGCTGGTGCGGGCGTTGTCCGCCCGTCGAATCACGCTGCGGCCGGTGCGTCATGGCACGATGTGAGCCGTGCAGCCGAGTCCGAAGACCGCCATCGCAGCCGACCAGCTCGAACCCGCGCTCACCGCGCGGCGACCGCGCCGTGCGGTTCGGGTGACCGCCGCCCTACTGTTCGCGGCGTTGCTGCTGCCGCTGCTCTCCGGCTGCCTGCGGGTGCAGGCGTCCATGGGCGTGTCGTCCAACGACCGCGTCTCGGGGCGGATCGTCGCCGCCGCCGTCCCGCAGAGCGAGGACGACAAGGGCCCGCAGCTGAAGGCGCCGGACGCGCTCACCGGCAAGGTGCGCGTCGAGTCCTATTCGCAGGACGGCTATGTCGGCAGCCAGGTGTACTTCGAGGACCTGACATTCGGTGAGGTGCAGCAGCTCAGCGCGCTGTCCGATCAGACCCAGGGCATGTTCACCCTCGCCTTCAACCGCCTCGGTGACCTGGTCACCCTCACCGGCCGGGTCGATCTGGGGAGCCTGCCGCCGCATGGTTCGGATGTGCAGTTCACCGTGGCCTTCCCGGCCCGCGTCGGCACCACCAATGGCACCCGCGAGGGCGATTCGGTGGTCACCTGGAAGCTGCCCGCCGGTGATGTGTCCACCCTGCGCGCCGAGGTCGGCTACGCCGATCCCAATACCCGTTCCTTCGCGGGCTGGGCGGGCATCGTCGGCGGCATCACGCTGGCCGTGGCCGCCATCGTGGCGGTGCTGGCCTACATGAACCGCAACCCCGACGCCCCCGAATACGTCCGCGCCGCCCGCTGGATCCGCCCCGGCCGCGGGCCGCGAACACCAGCCGAGTAGAGGCGACCGGCCTTGCGCCGCAGCATGTTTCCCGCACGCGACCGGGCTGTGCCTCCCGCACGCGGTCTGGGCTTCCCACACGGGAGCGGGCTGTGCGCGGCATTCCCAAGAAGGAGCGGCTTGTACGCGGCACCCCCTCACGCGAGCCGTTCGTGGGCGGCTTCCCCACGCGCGAGCCGTTCATGAGCGGCTTCCCCACGCGCGAGACGTTCGTAGGCAGCTCTCCCACGCGGCAGCGGCTTGTGCGCGGCTTCCCCACACGACAGCGGGCTGTACGCGTCGGTGAGCGGTTCGTGCGGGCCGGGGCCGCCATCGCGGTGGCCGGGGCCGCCATGGCGCTGGTCAATCGGCTCACCCTGCCGAGGCTGCGGGTGGGGCAGAGTGTGATCGAACCGGTCACGGTGTGCGTTCCGGCCCGTGACGAGGTTGATCGGGTGCCCGCGCTCATCGCGGATCTGCGTGCGCAGCAAGGAGTTCCGCGGCTGCGAGTAATCGTCCTGGACGACGCCTCCGCCGACGGAACGTACGAGGCGGTCGCCGAGGCCATCGCCGATGACGAGCGATTCACGCTGGCGCGCAATCACTCCGAGCCGCGCGCGGGCTGGACCGGCAAGACGGCGGCGTGTGCCGCACTGGCCGAATTGGCCACGGCAACGGAGCCCACCGCGCTCGTCTTCCTGGATGCCGACGTCCGGCTGGCCCCCGGAGCGCTGGCCGCCGCGATCACCGAATTGCGCCGCCGCCGTGCCGCACTGCTGTGCCCCTGGCCCGAGCAGCGCGCCGAATCCCCCGCCGAACTGCTGGTACAGCCGCTGCTGGCCTGGTCGTGGGCCGGTACGCTGCCCGTCGCGGTGGCCAACCGCACCCGCCGCCCGTCCATGGCGGTGGGC
>NZ_JASCXP010000634.1:0-2686 GCF_030010695.1 Nocardia sp. CC201C | reverse complement strand
GGCGCTGTGCGCGGCCATGGCCGAGGCCGGATACCTCGCCTCCTACGGGGCGGCGGGCGTACCGCCCGCCGCCGTAGAGTCCGCGCTGGCGGAATTGTCGCGGCGGCTGGGCGACAAACCGTTCGCCTGCAACCTGATTCACAGCCCGTCGGAGCTGGCGTTGGAGCGGGCGATCGTCGACTCCTGCCTGCGGCACGGCGTGCGCTGTGTGGAGGCGTCGGCCTTCATGGACCTCACCCCCGAGGTGGTGCGCTACCGTGCCGCCGGGCTCACGGTGAATCGGGAGGGCCGCATCGAGAGCCGTCATCGGTTGATCGCCAAGGTCTCCCGGGTGGAGGTGGCGGAACTGTTCCTGCGCCCGGCCCCGGCTCGGCTGCTGCGCCCGCTGGTCGAGGGCGGTGTGCTCACCGCCGAGCAGGCCCGGCTGGCCGAGCGCGTCCCGCTGGCCGACGACATCACCGCCGAGGCGGATTCGGGTGGCCACACCGATCGCAGGCCGCTGGTGGTGCTGCTGCCCGAACTCGTGGCGGCCCGCGACCGGATCGCGCGCAGGGTCGCGGCGGCCGCCGGGGTCCGAATCGGGGCGGCGGGCGGGATCGGCACCCCCGATGCCGCCGCCGCGGCCTTCGCCCTGGGCGCGGCCTATATCGTCACCGGCTCCATCAACCAGGCCGCCCGCGAGGCGAATCAGTGTCAGGCCACCAAACGGCTGCTCGCCGCGGCGGAATTCGCGGATTGCGTCATGGCCCCGTCCTCGGACATGTTCGAACTCGGGGTGCAGGTGCAGGTGCTGCGGCGCGGCACCATGTTCGCCACTCGCGCGCAGCGCCTCTACGACCTGTACCGGGCGCACGACGGCATCGACGCCCTGCCCGCGGCGGTGCGGCGGGATCTGGAGACCACGCTGTTCCGGCGTCCGCTGGACCAGGTGTGGCGCGAGTGCGTGGCGTACTTCACCGAACGCGATCCCGACCAGCTCACCCGCGCCGCCGACGACCCGAAAGCCCGGATGGCCCTTGTCTTCCGGTGGTATCTGGGGCTGTCGTCGGGCTGGAGCATTCGCGGGGAGGCCGATCGCGCCGCCGACTACCAGATCTGGTGCGGCCCCGCCATGGGCGGATTCAACCGCTGGGCCGCGGGCACCTATCTCGCCGCCCCCGAGAACCGCGGTGTCGCCGATATGGCGCACCAGATGATGGTCGGCGCTGCCCATCTCACCCGTGTCGCCCAGTTGCGCACCGCCGGACTGCGGCTGCCCGCCGTCTGCGCCCGGTACGTGCCGCGTTCGAGGGAGGATTCATGACCACACTCGAAGCCCGGAACGAGACGGGCACGGCGTGGCTGCTGTGCCCGGCCTGCGGGGCGATGATCTACGCGGCGCGCTACGAGCGCGCCGCCGGGGTGTGCCCGGAATGCGACGGCCACGGCATGCTCACCGCCGACCGGCGCATCGAACACCTGGTGGACGCGGATTCGGCGGTGCCGATCGAGGCGCCGGCGGCAATGCGAGATCCGCTGGGCTTCGTCGATTCCCGCCCCTATCCGGAGCGGATGGCGCAGGCCCGGGAGCGCACCGGCATGCCGGACGCCATCCGCTGCGTGCGCGCCACCCTCGGCGGCATCCCGGTGGTGCTGGCGGTCATGGACTTCCGGTTCCTCGGCGGCAGTCTGGGCGGCGCCGTCGGCGCGGCGGTGACCGCCGCCGCCGATGCCGCGCTGGCCACCCGGTCACCCCTGATCATCGTCACCGCCTCCGGGGGCGCGCGCATGCAGGAGGGCATCGTGGCCCTCATGCAGATGGCCAAAACCAGTGTGGCGCTGCGCCGCCTGGACGAGGCGGGCATCCTCACCGTCTCGGTGATCACCGATCCCACCTACGGCGGGGTGGCGGCCTCCTTCGCCACCAGCACCGACATCATCATCGCCGAACCCGGTGCGCGCCTGGGCTTCGCGGGACCGCGCGTCATTCGCCAGACCATCGGTGAAACCCTGCCGCCCGGCTTCCAGACCGCCGAGTTCCTGCTCGAACACGGCATCGTCGATCTGATCGCGCACCGATCGGCGCTGCGGGACACCCTGATCCGGCTGGTCGGGCTGACCGTGCGGCCCACCCGCACCCCGGCGCCCGATCCCGGTGCCGTGCACACCGATCCGGCCCAGCTGGCCGCCCGCGACCCGTGGGAGCGGGTGCGGGCGGCCCGCAGGCTCGGCCGCCCCACCACCCTCGATCACCTCGCGGGGGCGTTCGAGGAGTTCACCGAACTGCACGGCGACCGGATGGCCGCCGACTGCCCGGCCATGATTGCCGGACTGGCCCGCCTGGGCGATGTCCCGGTGGCGGTGGTGGGCACCCAGAAGGGTCGTACCGCAGCGGAATTGGCGCGACGCAATTACGGCATGCCGAGCCCCGCCGGGTACCGCAAGGCCGCGCGGGTGCTGCGGCTGGCGGCCAAGCTCGGACTGCCGGTGGTCGCCCTGATCGACACCGCCGGTGCTTATCCGGGGGTGGCCGCCGAGCGGGAGGGGCAGGCCGTCGCCATCGCCGAATCCCTGAAACTGCTGGCCGGACTGCCGGTTCCGGTGGTGTCGGTGATCACCGGCGAGGGCGGCAGCGGGGGCGCGCTGGCACTGGCGCTGGCCGACCGGGTGCTGGTGTGCGAGAACGCCGTCTACTCCGTGATCAGCC
>NZ_JASCXP010000633.1:0-2699 GCF_030010695.1 Nocardia sp. CC201C | reverse complement strand
TCGCTGTGGTGGGCCCGCTCGCCGACGTAGGGCCGAGCGCGGCGGTAGAGCTGAGCGTGCTGGAGTGGGGAACGGCCCGGGTCAGGGCCGATCCTGCTGGAACGGGAAAGGTTCGGGCGGCGTGCGGATCAGAGCCCGAAGGTGCCGGGTCCCACGTTCTTGCTGTTGCGGGTGCGTAGCGCGTGGACGTATTCCTCCGGCGCGCCCGCCTTCTCGGCGGCGTCGGCGATGACCCCGAGGTAGCGCGCCGACGGCAGCCCGCCCTCGTAGGCGTCCAGCACGTAGAGCCAGGCCAACACCGGTTGGGTGCCGGTGCCGGGGCTGGGGGTGACGCGGAGCCGGATCTTCTTGTGGATCCCGAAGTCCGAGCCCTCCCAGCGATCGAGGCTCACCTCGTCGTCGTCGGGAACGTCGTAGAGCACGACGAACACGCGCGAACCGGGCTCCTCGACCACCGTCGCCAGCGGTCCCTCCCAGCCGATGTCGTCCCCGGCGAAGGTGAGGCGCCACCCCTCCAGCCAGCCGGTTCCGTACACGGGGGAGTGCGGACAGCGCTTGAGCATCTGCTCCGGATCCATGTTGGATCCATAGGCGGCGTAAATCGGCACCGTATGAGCCTATCGAATGTAGCCACCCGGTGTTCCGATCCCCGCGGTATCCGATTGTTCGACGGGCGGGGCGGGGTGTGCGTGTGACGCGTTCGACAGGCGGGGTGACCGGCCCGCACCCGCCGGGAACGTGGCGGAGGGCGGAAAATACAGTTTGGTAGGCGCCGGAGATCCCGGTTGCCGAGCTGAAGCGGAGGAACAATGACCCGCATTGCGATCATCGGAGGCGGCCCCGCCGGATACGAGGCGGCGCTGGTGGCGGCCCAACACGGGGCGCCGGTCACGCTGATCGACAGTGACGGCATCGGCGGCGCGTGTGTGCTGTGGGATTGCGTGCCGTCCAAGACCTTCATCGCGTCCACCGGCGTGCGTACCGATCTGCGGCGCGCCCGCGATCTGGGCATCACCGTGCACCCGTCGCAGGCGCAGGTGCGGCTGGCCGAGGTGAATTCGCGCGTGAAGGCGCTCGCGCAGGCGCAGTCCTCGGATATCAAGACCAAGTTGCAGACCGCGGGCGTGACCGTGCTGCACGGCCGCGGCGAGATCATCGACCAGGCCCCGGGTCTGGCCACCCACCTGGTGAAGGCCACCACGTTCGACGGTCAGGAGCGCGTGCTCGAGGCCGAGGTGGTGCTGATCGCCACCGGCGCGAGCCCGCGCGTGCTGCCCGGCGCGGAGCCCGACGGCGAGCGCATCCTCACCTGGCGGCAGCTCTACGACCTCAAGGAACTCCCGGAGACCCTGGTGGTGGTCGGTTCCGGTGTCACGGGCGCGGAATTCGTCTCCGCCTACACCGAGATGGGCGTGAAGGTGAAGATGGTCTCCTCCCGCGATCGCGTCATGCCCGGTGAGGACGCCGACGCCGCGCTCGTGCTCGAGGACGCCCTCGCCGAGCGCGGTGTGGAACTGGTCAAGCACGCCCGCGCCGACGCGGTCGAGCGCACCGCGGACGGCATTGTGGCGAAACTCTCCGACGGCCGCACCGTCACCGGCTCGCACGCCCTGATGACCGTGGGTTCGGTGCCCAATACCCAGGGGTTGGGCTTGGAGCGGCTCGGCATCGAACTCGACAAGGGGGGTTACCTGCGCGTGGACCGCGTCTCGCGCACCACCGCGACGGGCGTATACGCCGCGGGCGACTGCACCGGCCTGCTGCCGCTGGCCTCGGTGGCCGCCATGCAGGGCCGCATCGCCATGTATCACGCGCTGGGCGAGGGCGTGCAGCCCATCCGCCTCAAGACGGTCGCCTCGGCGGTGTTCACCCGCCCGGAGATCGCGACCGTGGGCGTCAGCCAGACCGCCATCGACAACGGCGAGGTCCCGGCCCGCACGGTCATGCTGCCGCTGAACACCAATCCGCGCGCCAAGATGTCGGGCCTGCGCCGCGGTTTCGTCAAGATCTTCTGCCGTCCGGCGACCGGTGTGGTGATCGGCGGCGTGGTCGTGGCCCCGATCGCGTCCGAGCTGATCCTGCCGATCGCGCTGGCGGTGCAGAACAACCTCACGGTGAACGATCTGGCGCAGACATTCTCGGTGTATCCCTCCCTTACCGGCTCCGTTACCGAGGCGGCGCGGCAACTCATGCGTCATGATGATCTCGACTGACGGGTGAACATCCGGTGTTGGGAACACCTGCCGCCTTGCCGCTGGCCGCGCAGTGTGATTCACTTCGCGGCGGGAAAGCGATCGGTCGGGCGATCGCGAGATTGTCGGGGGTGCAACCCTTTCCGGTCCCTACCGGTGCGAACTCGCGGTCACCCGCGTGACGCGCGCGGGATGAGGGATCGAAAGGGATACACGAGAAGTGAAGCACCGCAAGCCGAACCGCATGAAGGTGAGCACCTCCCTAACGGTGGCGGGTGCGGCCGTGGCGGCCACACTGATGTCCACCCCGGCCAATGCCGTTCCGAACGATCCCAACGCCTCGCCGACCGCGCCGGCGCAGCCGGGTGAGGGCGGGAACCCGGAGGTACAGCCCCGCACCGGTGGGGCCCCGGCCCCGCAGCCGGACAACACCCGCAAGCCCGAGAACCGGCCCACGCCGAGCCAGCCGGGCGTCAATCCGGAGCAGCCGGTACCGCAGGGGGAGAC
>NZ_JASCXP010000632.1:0-2700 GCF_030010695.1 Nocardia sp. CC201C | reverse complement strand
GCGAGCGCGCAGGCGCCGCCCAATCCGAGGGCGAGTTTCACATCCCCGGCACCGAGTGCGGACGGCATCGTCAGATGAATCAATAGGTAGGGGACCGCCAGCAGCAGCGCGCCGACCAGCGCGACCGCCCACCGGCCGTCGAGCCAGGCGTATCCGAGCACCACCGCGGCGCCCGGCAGCGTCAGCAGGTTCGGCAGCCGCCGGCGGCGTAGATCCGCGGCGCCGAGTGCCGCACACCAGGTGAGAAGTCCGAGCAGCGGGATCGGGTCCATGTCTACGAGACTGCCGCGCCGCACTCCCACGCGGGCGCCCCGAACGCGAATTGTGGACAACTACCTCGGATGTGGACAACGTCTGTTCCCGTCGGCGACCCTCGTCGTGACCGGGCGGTTCCCCGCGTTGCGGGTCGGTGTCGCGGCGTGTCGGCTGTAGCTTGGACGCATGGCTGATCACGATCCCGGCCCGCGCCCCAACTACGCACTGCGGCGGGCCGCGCTGCGGGACCTGCTGGTGGAGAACCGGGTCGACGCGCTCCTGGTGACCGACCTGATCAATATCCGCTACCTGACCGGATTCACCGGCTCCAATGCCGCGCTGCTGGTGTATGCCTGGGACACCACCGAGGACCGGACCGTCATCTGCACCGACGGCCGCTACCGCACCCAGGTGGCCGAGCAGTCGCCGGACCTGCGGGCGGAGATCAACCGGGCCAGCGCGCGCCGCGTGGTCGAGATCGCGGGGGAGTGGCAGACCGGCCGAGTCGGCTTCGAGAGCCATGTCGTCACCGTCGAGCAGCATCGCGCCTTCCTGGCCCAGGCCACCGGCCTGGATCTGGTTCCGGTCTCGGGCCTGGTCGAACAGCTGCGGATGGTCAAGGACGCCTTCGAGGTGCACCAGCTCGCGGCCGCCTGCACCGCCGCCGACACCGCGCTGGCCGCCCTGCTGGAACGCGGCGGCCTGCGTCCCGGTCGCACCGAACGCCAGGTGGCCCGCGAACTGGAATGGCTCATGTTCGAACACGGCGCGGAGGCCGTGGCCTTCGAGACCATCGTGGCCACCGGCGTGAATTCGGCCGTCCCGCATCACCGCCCGACCGGGGCGGAACTGGCCACCGGCGACTTCGTGAAGATCGACTTCGGGGCCGTGGTGGGCGGCTACCACTCCGATATGACCCGCACCTTCGTCCTCGGCCACGCCTCGGACTGGCAGCGCGAGATCTACGACCTGGTGCTGCGCTCGCAGCGGGCGGGCCGCGAGGCGCTGGCGCCGGGAGTGGCGACGAAAGCGGTGGATGCCGCGTCCCGCGCGGTCATCGAGGCCGCGGGCTACGGCGAGCTGTTCGTGCACGGCCTCGGACACGGCGTCGGCCTGCGGATCCACGAAGCACCCGGAATCGCCAAAACGGGCACAGGTACACTGCTGGATGGCGTGGCGGTGACCGTCGAGCCAGGTGTGTATTTCCCCGGCCGCGGCGGCGTCCGGATCGAGGATACGCTCGTGGTTCGCAAGGGGGGCCCCGAACTGCTCACCCACACCAGCAAGGACCTGACCGTCGTCGACTGACGCGGTTGCCCGACTATGAGGAGATCCGAAGACAGTGGCGGACACCAGCGACTTCAAGAACGGCCTCGTGCTGAAGATCGACAATCAGCTCCAGCAGATCGTCGAATTCCAGCACGTCAAGCCGGGTAAGGGTCCCGCCTTCGTGCGCACCAAGCTGAAGAACGTCGTCTCCGGCAAGGTTGTCGACAAGACCTTCAACGCCGGTGTGAAGGTCGAGACCGCGACCGTCGACCGTCGCGATATGACCTACCTCTACCACGACGGCTCGGACTACATCTTCATGGACGGCGAGACCTTCGACCAGATCCACCTGGGCGAGAACATCGTCGGCAAGGCGGGCGGCTTCCTGCTGGAGAACATGGGCGTGCAGATCGCCATGTACGAGGGTGAGGCGCTGTTCATCGAGCTCCCCGTCTCCATCGAGGTCGAGGTCACCCACACCGAGCCGGGCCTGCAGGGCGACCGCTCCAGCGCGGGCACCAAGCCCGCCACCATCGAGACCGGGGCCGAGGTGCAGGTTCCGCTGTTCATCAATGTCGGCGACAAGCTGAAGGTCGACACCCGCGACGGCAGCTACATCAGCCGCGTCAACTCCTGACGCGCGGATAATGGTGACCGTGGCCGATCAGCCCGTGGACAAGAAGTCGAACTACAAGAAGCTGGGTGCGCGGCACAAGGCGCGCCGCCGCGCGGTGGACCTGCTGTTCGAGGCCGAGGCGCGCGACATCGACCCGGCGGAGCTCACCGCCGAGCGGGTGGCGCTGGCCCTGCGCGATGACGCGGTCGCGCCCGTGAACCCCTACACCCGGGTCCTGGTCGAAGGCGTGGCCGACGATCTGGACCGGGTGGACGCCACCATCGAGTCCTACCTGCAGGATTGGACGCTGTCGCGGCTGCCCGCCGTGGACCGCGCCATTCTGCGGGTGGCGGTGTGGGAGCTGTTCCACGCCAACGACGTTCCGCCGGTGGTGGCGGTGGACGAGGCGGTGGAACTGGCCAAGGAGCTGTCCACCGACGACTCCCCGTCCTTCATCAACGGCGTGCTCGGCCGCGTGGTGGAGGTGGCGCCGCAGGTGCGCGCCGCCGCCGCGGCCACCCGCGCCAGCGCCCCCGCCGACCCGTCCGACGAGGCGTAAG
>NZ_JASCXP010000631.1:0-2710 GCF_030010695.1 Nocardia sp. CC201C | reverse complement strand
GCCTCGGCCTCCCGTTCCCCGCACGCCGCGGCGATGGACGCGCAGGTCCGGTCCACGTCTCGATGGAAGATCAGCGGCGGCTCATGCCCGCCCCCGGGCGGCGCGGGCGCGAAACCCCAGGGATCGCAGTCGATATAGCGCAGCCCGAACCGCTCCAGCTCGAGCTCCTCGATGATCCCGGTGTGGCGCACCATGATGTGCGCCGACGACCCGCGGTCCACCTGATGTCCGGGAAACCGCTCCACGGTGGACACCGCCCCGCCGATCACGGTATCCCGCTCCAGCACCTCCACCGCGTGCCCGTCCCGCGCGAGATAACAGGCGGCGACGAGCGCATTGTGCCCGGACCCGACCACGATCACCCGCACGCCCGCACCCCTCCCCGCGCGAATCCGCCACGTGCCCACCGGATCGCGTGCCGCGTGGTGTGGGTGTGTGCCCGCCGGCTCTCGTGTCGGGCGAGGCCGCTGTGTGCCTGCCGCGTCTGGTGCCGGGTGAGGCCGCTGCATGTCGACCGGCTCTCGTGCCGCGTGAATCGGCCGCGTGTCCGCCGTGTCTGGTGTCGCGTGAGGCCGCTGTGTGCCCGCCGGATCTCGTGCCGCGTGAGGCCGCTGTGTGCCCACCGCGTCTCGTGTCGGGATCCGCCGTGTGCTTGCCGTGTCTCGTGTCGGGTGGAGCCGCTGTGTGCTTGCCGGATCTCATATCGGGTGCAGCCGCTGCGTGCCCACCGCGCCCTGGCGGCCAGGGCGCCGTGACTCGGCTCATGACCTGGTTGTGGTGGCACCGCCATCCTTCGGGGGTACGTGACGCGCTCGCGGTCGTCTCGGCGGGCGTGACCGTCTTCGGCGTGGGGTCGCGGGGGCTGCGGGCGATCGTTACGGGGTGTGACGCGAACGCTGTCCGGTGTTGCGTTCACAGCGGCAGCCGCCGGCCCAGGACGGCGAAACGCCTGGTGTCACCGGAGAAGACGAAGTGGCGCACGATATCGCCGAAGCCTTGGCGGCGGTAGAGGCGCCAGGCGCGGTTGGCCTCCTGGTCCACCTCGGGGGTGGACAGCAGCACCATGCGTTCGGGGCGGTTGGCCAGCAGGCGGGCCAGCAGGGTTTCGCCGATGCCGCGGCCCTGCGCGGCGGGGTGCACATGTAGTTCGGTGAGTTCGAAATAGTCGGAGAGCAGGTCGCGGGCCGCGTATTCGGGCCAGCCGGTGCGCCGCATGCCGGTGTACACCTGCTGATGCCACCACTGGTGCGGCGCACCGCGATAGCCGTAGGCGATCGCCAGTACCGGGGCGGTGCGCAGGTCCAGGCGGCCGTCGTCGTCGGGGAGCAGCGCGGCGACGGCCTGCCAGCCGGGCCGGGTGGTGTGCTCGGTCCACATGGGGGCGCGGTGGTGTTCGGTGCCCGGCGGATAGTCCATGGCCGCGACGTACACCGCGAGGGCGTCGGCGAGCCGGGCGCGCATGGTCGCGGCCGACAGATCGACGACGACGGGCGTGGGTTTCGGGGTGACGGCGGTCATGTGGGGCAGACGCGACTTCCGTGTGCGCTGGGATCCGGTGCGGCGAAGCGCCGGAACTTGTCGGTGGCTCTCTCTATATTCAAACTCAATTGAATCCTTCGAATACCTGTTCGATCTTCGGCGGTGGCCGTCACCGGTCGCACGATGGGCAAGATGCCTGGTGGATCAGGGTATGCGAGAGGGGAGGTACCCGATGACCGGGAAAACTGAACGTCCGGGCCGTCCGGGCCGGGCCGGTGAGCTGTTGCGGCGCGCCGACGGTCTGCTCATGCAGGCGGCGGGGGAGAGGGATCCGGCCGAGCGCTTCCGCACCGCCTATCTGGCGGCCCTGCGCGGCGCGGGCGCGGTGCTCGCGCTGACCGGAGTCGACCGGATGCCGCGGGCGCGTTCGCGCAATGCCTGGGTGCTCATGCAGAAGGCGGCCCCCGAATTCATCATGTGGTCGGACTACTTCAGCGCCCAGTCGGAGACGCGCGCGGCGCTGGAGGCCGGTCTACCACGGGAGATCGACGACGCCAAGGCCGACGAGTTCGCTTCGCGGGTAGGCGCATTCCTGCACGACGTGGACGATCTGCTCGCCGCGGCGGCCAAAACGAGACCCTCCACGGGGTGGATCGCGGGAATGCTGGCTTGAACATCGGCCGAGTAGGTGGTCCGGTTCTGATCGAACTCGTATCATTGGTGGCAGACAGCCGCCAAGGTCGGCTATCCGTCGCTTACCCGGAGGCGACCGCCACTACCTAGTGCCGGGGGAGGTACCGTGCCACTCTCCGAGCACGAGCAGCGCATGCTCGAACAGATCGAGAGCGCGCTCTATGCTGAGGATCCCAAGTTCGCGTCGACCGTACGAGGCGGGCGGCTACGTTCCGCCACCGGCCGTCGCAGACTGCAAGCGGCCGCGCTCTTCGTCCTCGGCCTGTTCCTACTCGTCGCGGGCATTGCCGCCCCGATCAAGCTCGGGGACTTCCCGATCATCAGCCTGGTCGGGTTCATCGTGATGTTCGGAGCGGGCGTGCTGTTGCTGATGGGTGGCCCCCGACTGGGCGCCACCTCCGGCGGCGGCGAGGGCGATCCGACATCGGGTGCGAATCCCGGTGGCGGGCGCGGTCGCCCGAAGAAGGCGGGCGGATTCTCCGCCCGGATGGAAGACCGCTTCCGGCGGCGCTTCGAACAGGACAATTGACGGCCGGGC
>NZ_JASCXP010000630.1:0-2712 GCF_030010695.1 Nocardia sp. CC201C | reverse complement strand
CCGCGGGCACGCAGACCTCACGGGCCGGTGTTCGGTGCGCGGGTCGGGCGCGCGCGGAGGCCGGGATGACCACGCCGTGGCGCAGTGTCGTGCCCGCCGCCTCCTGGGCGCGCAACCAGGCCCGCAGATTGTTGGAGGCGATACTGGGCAGGAACTCGACGGCACGGTCCCACTCCAGGCCCTCCACGGCGCGCGGATCGCTCACCGCGGTCACGACGACGGCATATGCCGTACCCACGGTCGCGATCATCCGCATCAACCCCTTGTCCTGTCGTGCCGTTCGCCGATATCCCGGTCCGTCAGCGGTCCGGGACTCGTTGTGATCTTTCAGGATACGACGAAATATATTGCACTACTGGGCGTTTCATTACGCATATTGTTCGGTCGGCTCCATTGTGCGGTCCGCGGCGCGGTTTGCTGGGGCGGTGCGTGGACGGTCGCGGTTCAGCTCACTCGCGCCACCACCGCGCGCGGCAGCCGGGGCAGTACCGCGCCGATCAGCCGCCAGGGCCAGGCGGGCACATCGGCGCGCACCGGCTCGCGCTCGATGGCGGCCACCATGGCGGCCACGCCCTTGTCCAGCGAGGCAACGAGTTTCGCGTCCCCCGCCTGTGCCGACATCTCGGTGGCGATGAATCCCGGCTGCACGGTGGTGACGGTGATCGGGCTGCTCCGCAATTCGATGGCGAGACCCTCGCCGAGCGCTGACAGCCCGGCTTTGCTGGCCGCGTACGCCGTCTTCCTACCGGGCAGCCCGCGCACCGCGCTCATGGAGGAGATCAGCACCAGATGACCGGACCGCTGCTCGCGGAAGATGCTCAGGGCGGCTTCGGCCTGGGCCAGCGCGCTCACGAAATTTGTGGTGGCGGTGGCGATATTGGCCTCGGCGCGGCCGGTGCCCAGTCGGGCGCCCTTTCCGATGCCCGCGTTCACGATGATCCGGTCCAGCCCGCCCAGTTCCTCGCGCAACTCGCCGAACACCTTCGGCACCGCCGCGTGGTCGTCCACGTCCAGGGCGCGCACCGCGACGGTGATGTCCGGATGGGCGGCGCACAGTTCGTCGCGCAGTTCCGTCAACCGGTCCAGTCGGCGCGCGCACAGCGCCAGATCGCGGCCGCGGCGGGCGAACTCGCGCGCCATGCCCGCACCGAGTCCGGAACTCGCCCCGGTGATCAGAATTCTGCGCCTCGTCATACCGCCACCCTAGCCGGACCGCACGGTCGGAATGCTGTGCTCGTCAGCCGAACGAGCCGGTGCCGGGTGGTTTGGGAACCATGCGCCAGCTCCCGCAGTTGTCGCTGCGGAATGCCACATCGGTGGCCTTTATCTCCACCCGGACGGGACGGACCCGGGTGAAGTCGCTGGCGATGATGTAATAGTTCGGATCGTTGTAGTCGGTATCGGTCTGGACTTTCCACAACCGCCGCCAGAAACAGGCGACGGCGGGATCTTCGACGCCACTGGCCTCGTAGTAACCCGGCTGAATATCCACGCCGACCAGATACTGACCATCACCCGGCATTTCCGCGGCCGGTGCCGCGGCGGCGACACCCGCTGTCAGCGGTATGAGCGCGGACGCCATGACCCCCGCGATCGCAAGCGTGCGCATACGCACGACGGTCCTCCCTCGCAGTTCGCGACGGCCGCACACGGAATTCCGGTGCGTGCGGCCCCGTGGTGAAAGATCCCCGAATCTCTCCGGGCGCAGGTCTATCAGAGAAAACGTGGGTAAATGTGAGGAACGCCCGAATTCATTGCGTACAAACCGGTTTCAATGTGCTCGATCGAGGGTGCCGTGCGGCGGTTCCCGGATCGTCCCCGCGGGTTCCCCTCGGACCCACGGGGACCGCGCCGCCGGGTTCGAGGCGGTGGCGCGTAGAAAAAGGTACCGGATGGTTTCACAACTGGGCAAATCGTCCATTCGCTTAGCTCTGCGAATGATTTTGGGCGGCAATCCGACCGCCCGGACGTTTCGGAATTAGGTATCAACCACCGATGTCGTTCCCGGGTCGGCTCGCGATATTCAGGACATGACACACTTGCGGCCCCTCCCCACCCTGACCGCCACCCGCACCGGCCAGCCGGGGTGCGCCGCCCGCTGCGCCCGGCTGTGCACCGACTCCGGCCTCGCCGAGGTGCTGGGCGCCGACAAGGCCCTGCTGCACTGGCGCGCCCTGCGTCGCCTGGGCGACCCCGGGCTGGCCGAACACGCCGTCCAGGAGACCCTGCTCCGGGCCTGGCGCGCTTGCGGCACCTACAACCCCGACCGCGGCAGCGTGCGCACCTGGCTGCTCACCATCGAACGCAATGTCCTCACCGATATCGCCCGGGTGCGCGCCGCTCGCCCCGGTGACAGCGCCTGGGACGAACTCGGCGACGTGGCCGAGGGCCACTACGCCCGCCCGGATTTCGCCGATACCCTCGCCGACGGGCTGCTGGTCGCGGAACTGCTCTCCCGGCTGCCCGCGCCACAGCGCGACGCCGTCGTGCAGGTGATCCTCAATGATCGCGCCTACCAGGATGTGGCCGCCGATATGGGGGTCCCCGTCGGCACCGTCAAAACCCGCGTGCACTACGCCCTGCGCTCCCTGCGCCGACTGCCCCTCAGTGCCTGATCCCCCGTCCCGACGCCCCAGGAGTTCCCATGAAACGCGCCGGTCCCGTCCTCACCCTCCTCGCGGTGGCCGCCGTCGGCGGCGGCCTGCTGCTGAC
>NZ_JASCXP010000629.1:0-2718 GCF_030010695.1 Nocardia sp. CC201C | reverse complement strand
ATCCGATTCCAGGGGCAGCGGGCAGGGCTCCCAGAGTCCGTCCGGCTGGTCGCGCAGCACGGTCAGCAGGTGTTCGGCGGCGGCGGCGTCATCCGGGACGGGCAGCAGGACTTCGATGGCACAGCCCTGCTGCGCGAAATGAACGCACCGCCCGGTATTTTCATCACGCAGTTGCAGGAAGCGCGGATTCCAGTCCAGGCCGGATTCGAGGTCCTCCTCTTCGAGAAAGTGCGGCATGCTGCGCAACAGTCCGTCCCACCTGTCCTCACCCATCTCCCTCTCCTCCCGATTCCCGGCGGTTAAGTTACCGGGGGCGGCAATCGCCTTGCCCGGCAAGGGTTGCCGGTGCACAGTGGAGCGCAGCATGGTAGAACGTGTTCTAGTTTTCGCTCGATGAAGGATCTCGATGAACTGGTACACCGGGAATGCCACCTACGACACCGTGCTCGCCATCGGCTTCGCATTCGCGGCCTTCGTGCTGATCGGCGGGCTTTTCGGACAAAGTCCGTACGGTCGATTCGCGACGGCGAAGCTGGGTCTCAACCTGAATCCGAAACTCGGCTGGTGGCTCATGGAGATTCCGGCGACCGTGGTTTTCGCGGTCTGCTTCCTGGCCGGGCCGAACCGATTCGAACCCGCCGCGCTGGTGCTGGCCGCCATCTGGGTGCTGCACTACGGCAATCGCGGCTGGTTCTTCCCGCTGTCCATCCGTCAGGTGCCGGGCAAACGCGGCAGTTTCAACATCTCGGTGCTGGCCATGGGCATGTTCGTCACCGCCCTGCACGGCTACCTCAACGGCACCCTGTTCAGCCACGACTACCTGGACCGGTACGACACCGACTGGCTCACCGACCCGCGCTTCCTGATCGGCCTGGTGGTCTACCTGTGCGGCTTCGCGCTACTGGTCCACTCCGAGAGGATTGTTCGCAATCTTCGCGACAAGAACGATCCGGGCGCAACGGAATACAAGATCCCCTACGGCGGCGGCTTCCGATTCGTCACCAGCCCCACCTATCTCGGCGAGCTGATCGCCTGGACCGGATTCGCCATCCTGACCTGGGCGCTGCCCGGTGTGGTGATCCTGCTGATCACCGTGGGCAATCTGGTGCCGCGCGCCTTCGCCACGCATCGCTGGTACCGGGAGAGGTTCGCCGACTACCCGGTGGAGCGAAAAGCCCTCATTCCCTTCGTGATATGAGAAATTGTCCGACACGGAATTCCCCAGGGACGGGATTGGGCTACGGTAATCGCATGGCGCGTCTGGTGAGTAAAGAACAGTACTTCGACCAGGGCCTCGACGTTTTGGCACAGGCCGGTTTCGCCGGGCTCAATATCGGGGTGCTGTGCCGGGCGCTGGGTGTCACGAGCGGGTCCTTCTACCACCACTTCGGCAGTTGGCAGGGATTCGTGGACGCCCTGCTGGCCTACTGGGAGGGGCAGCAGGCCAGACGGTTGCGCGAGTTGGAGTTCGGCAGCGGCACACCCGAATCCGATGTGGACAAACTGCGCGAACTGACGCTCGGGCTGCACCACCGGGCCGAGGCCGCCATCCGCGCGTGGGGCGCGAACGACGCCTCGGTCGGCACGGTGCTGCGCCGGGTGGACGACGCCCGGCGCCGGATTCTCGGCAAGGCGATCGCCGGGGTGGTGGGGGATCGGGCCGCCGCGGCGCATCTCACCTCGCTCGGCATGGCCATGCTGGTCGGCTATCAGCAGCTCTCGGCGGCCGGGCACCGCGACGACTTCGCCCCGCTGCTGGACGAGTTCGTGCGACTGGTGTTCTCGCACGCGCACGTGGTCGCCTGATCCGGCGCTAACGACCGCGCGGACCGTACGAGTCCCGCGCCCCGCGCTCGAACTTGTTGCGGTACATGGCCGTATCCACCGTGTGCATGAGATCGTCCACCGCCGTCGGCGCACTCTCGGCGACGGCGGTGCCGATACTCGCGCCCAGCGTGACCGGATGTCCGTCCACCGCGAACGGCGCGCCCAGGGCCGCGAGCATCTCCTCGGCCAGCTTCGCCAGCTCGTCGGCATCGCACCGCTCGACCAGCACGATGAACTCGTCGCCGCCGATGCGCGCGGCCATTCCCCCCACCGCGGAGACGGTGTTGAGCAGTCGGGTCGCCACCTCCCGCAGCACCCGGTCGCCGGTGGCGTGGCCGTACTCGTCGTTGATCTCCTTGAAGCCGTCCAGATCCAGATAGCAGACGCCGACCGGCGGCTCGGCCGCGCCGAGCCGGTCGAAGAACAGCAACCGGTTGGGCAGGCCGGTGAGCGGATCGTGGTGGGCGTCGTGCCACAGCCGGTCGGAGAGCTGTTTGCGTTCGGTGATGTCGACGGTGACACCCACCAGGAAGCGCGGCCGCCCGTCGCCGTCGCGTACCACCGACATGGACAGGTCGATGGTCTTGCAGCTGCCGTCGGGGCGCGCGTGCGTGGTCTCGGTGCGGAACCGGTCGGTTTCGCCGGTGAGCAGCCGTTGGAACTGCTCGAAGGCGTCGCCGATATTCTGTGGTCCGAGAATGTCGGCCACCGAACGGCCCGGCATCGCCGCCGCGGGCACACCGAGGGTTTCGGCCATGGCGGCGTTCACGTCCAATACCTGCCCGGTGCTGATGTCGATGGTGCCGATACCGACCGAGGCGGCGGTGAAGATGGCCTCGAACCGCGCCTCCGACAGCTGTCGCCGCGCCTCCGCCTCCCGGGCCGCGGTGA
>NZ_JASCXP010000628.1:0-2730 GCF_030010695.1 Nocardia sp. CC201C | reverse complement strand
CTCCGAGTGGCCCGGGCCGCGGTCGACCGGGTCACGGTCGGCCGAGTCACAGTCGGCGGAAACACGGTCGGCCGGGTCCGCATCGGGCAGGACGAGGTTGGCGGCGTGGCCGTCCAGTGCGGCGGCCAGGGCGTGCCAGCCGAGCTGGCGTAGGAACGAGGCTTCGGTACTGAGGCTGAGCGAACGCAGGATCGGGTCCGGGGTGAGCCGCCGGGTGCGGGCCAGTTCGGCGCGGGCGGCCGCGTAGTGCCCGACGCCGGAGAGCGCCACCGCACGCAACCAGGATTCGGTCGCGTTCGCGGCAACCGGCAACCCGGTGGCAGCGCGTTCCGGAGTACCGCCGAAAGCGGATTCGGCGAGTACGGAGTTCACTTCGAGCACAGGCACGGCCGCACTCTATCGATGCAGCCGAGCGGGTCCGCCGATGCCTGGCATAGCACATTCCTACAGCTAACTCTCAGCATTCGAAGCACCCGCTCTGTTTCCGTTGGGTAAATCTGTGCTCGCAATCCTCCAGCACGTTCGTATGGAATTCGTATGCGTATCGCATTATTAACCTGGCAGCCGCGAAGCGGCCATCTCGCCCCCACCCATAATGCGGCCCGCAATGGCTGAGATCACCCATAGCCACATGTGCACATGACACCGCAACGTTGCTCACCGTATCGAAAAACGGTCCGTGAGCTGCTGTTTTATTGCCCTCGGCATCATGTCGACACCCCATCCGACACCTGGGCAACCGATCAGTATCGCCGGAGACCGGCTCTTTGTAAATAGCAAGCACGTTAATTCTCGAATGTGCTGGTATTCCCAATAGAGCGAGTGAGGCTATTGACGCCATTTCATTGTTCGTCCTAACGTACGACATCGCCGCCATCGGCGCCGCGCGAAGAATTGTGATGCGGCCCTATGCCACACCAGCACCCGCTCGACAATGCCGACGAGCTCGCACCTGAGGAGTTCACATGCCTATGCCGACCCACCTCCCTGGTCCGAACGCGGACGTCTGGGACTGGCAGATGCGGGGATCCTGCCGCGGGCAGGATTCGTCGGTGTTCTTCCATCCCGACGGCGAGCGCGGCCGCGCCCGCGCCCAGCGCGAGATGCGGGCCAAGGAGATCTGCCGCGCCTGCCCGGTCCTCATGCAGTGCCGCTCGCACGCGCTGAAGGTCAGCGAGCCCTACGGCATCTGGGGCGGAATGTCGGAAACGGAACGAGAGATGCACGCGCGCCGCAATCGGCGACGTGTTGTCGCGTGAGGCGAACGCAGCGCCCTGTGACGGCTGTGCACACCGTGTGACTTCGGATTCTTTCCCATCCGCGCGCCGCGGTGCCTCGAATTCCTAGCAAACAACCGGCCACTGCCGAGCGCGGACGGGTTGGGCTCAACGCTCACGGCGTGTCATCGAAAGTCGAAGTGCGAGTTGGGCGAATTGTCCGAAAAACGCTGGGCGACAGCCATTTTGCCTCCACCCCCACCGAGAGGAGGTCATAGCGGCACGCTACGGTAGTGGCCGATGACACAGAACGGAGCGTTGTGACAACGCGGCCGCCGGCCGCAGAGGGCGACTCCTTCCAGAGCGCCATCCCACCCCGCGTGGACTCTGCGGTGACGGCTCGCGCAGCCGAAAGCCTTGAACTCGCCGCACTTCTCGAACGCTGCGGGCAGTCGGATCAGCAGGCGTTCGCCGAGCTGTACGACCGCACCAGCGCGCGGGTATTCGGACTCGTCCTACGGGTGCTGCACGATCCCGGCTACGCCGAGGAGACCACACAGGAGGTCTACCTCCAGATCTGGCGCACGGCGGCGAATTTCGATCCGGCGAAGGGTTCGGCCGTTACCTGGCTCATGACCCTCGCCCATCGTCGCGCGGTCGATCGCGTCCGCGCCGAGCAGGCCCATGCCCAGCGCGAGGTCGCCTATGGAACCAGCACCCTCGGTAACGAATTCGATGAGGTCACCGAAGAAGTAGGCCGACGGCTGGAACAGCAGGCGGTTCTGCAGGGGCTGGCCACACTGACGGAGACCCAGCGGGAGGCGATCTCCCTCGCTTACTTCGGCGGACGGACGTATGCCGAGGTAGCGGCCTATCTGGGCGTAGGGTTACCTACCGTTAAGTCCCGTATTCGGGACGGACTGACGAGACTCAAGAAAAGTTTGGGAGTGACGTGAGATGAACGAAAGCCAGATCGATCTCGCGCACACTGTCGCGCTCGGATCGATCGGCGACGAAGATCAGCGCGCAGTGCAGCGGCTATTGGATGCCGGTGACCCGGCGCTGCGCGCGGACTTCACCCTCGAAGTGCAGCAGACACGCGAGGCCCTGGCGCTGTTCGCAGCCGCCTCGGCCACCGCACCACCCGCCGCTCTCCGTGACCGCGTCCTGAACGCGATCGCCGCCGACCAGGCCCCCGCGACCGTCATCTCCCTCGCCCGCACCGCCGCCCGCAACGGCAACGGCCGCAACCACGCCGTCAACGACTGATCCGGCTGCCCGCCAACCAGGTCGCCCGCCCGGTCCGATCTCTGTGATTCGGTCGCGATCCGGCGCCGGCAAGCGCTCCGGGGCGGCTCGGTTCCACAGCGCGACCGGTCTCGATCACCCGGCCGAATCGAATCGAGGCGATGTACCGGGCGGCCCGCTCGCCACGCACGCTCGCGCCCGTACGCTGCCGACCTCTGCGCGGAACAAGGCCTGCGGCCCGCACGGCCCACCACCGCGCGAGAAC
>NZ_JASCXP010000627.1:0-2746 GCF_030010695.1 Nocardia sp. CC201C | reverse complement strand
TGGGCGGGGCCCCACATCGTTTCGCAGGAGCGGCGAGGCGCGGATACGAAAAGCCGACCGCCGGTCGGCGATCGGATGGTGCGTGATCGAACCGCCGGACGGGCGGCCCGGCGTTATGAACCCCTGTGGATCCTCACCGCGAACGGCTCGGATTCCCCTATCGGCTCGGATCCCCTATCGGATTGTCAGCGGCCGGATCAGCAGCGGCCGGGTTGTCCAGCGGCCATCGCAGTGTCGGCGGCCACCACTCAGCGGATGCCGCCCGGGGCGGTGGGCAGCTGGGTGGGCGGGACGAGCCCGCCGCCCGTCGGCACCACCTCCGTGCCCGGCACCGACGGAAGCCCCGAGATCCCGCCACCGGTGGGCGGCAGTGTCGGCTGCTGCGGCAGGCCGGTGGGCACCACCACCGTGGTGGTGGGCTGTACGGTCGGGACCGTCGTCGGCGGCACCGTCGGCTCCGTCGCCGGGTCCGACGGCTCCGTGCTCGGCACCGTCGGATCGGTGGTCGGCTCGTCCGGAGTCGTCGCGGAATCGCTCGGCTCCGTCGTACCGCCGGTATTCGGCTGGGTGGACAGGATCCGGGGGTCCACCGACGGTTCGGTGGTCACCGAGGCATCCGGCGCGACCGGTGCCGTGGTGGCATTGCCACCCGGCTTGGTCGTCGGCTGCGATCCGCCGGGTTCGGCCGCCTTGGTGGTGCTGGGCAGCAGCGAGGCCGCGATTTCCGGGGCCCGCTCCTGCAGCTGCGCCACCAGCCGCTCCCACTGCTGCCGCAGATCGTCCTTCTTGCCGCTGTCGTCGACCTGGCTGACATTGCCCTCGGCGCGCTCGAGCAGTACCTTGGCCGCCTCGGGCTTGCCCTCGTCGATCAACTGCTGTGCCTGCGCCATATCGTTGCCGGCCCGGTTCACCACGGTGGTCTGCGCCTGTTCGGAGAACACGACCTCCTTGAAAGGCCACAGCGCGTCGCCCGGCTCGGCGCCGTAGGAGAACGCCGTCAGACCGCCCATGATCAGGGATACGGCGGCCGCCGCACCGGCGATGGGACGAACCAGCCGTAGTCGCCTGCTACCCGAGGCCCCGATCCGCGCCCCGCGGGCGCCGACCTCCTGGTTCACCGCGGCGACGATGGCATCCAGGTCCGGTCCGGCCGGCATCGGCTCGTTGACGATCTCGGCCCGCCAGTTGGCCAGCAACGCTGCGAGCTGATACTCGTCCGCGCTGCTGGTCTGGACCGCGCCGTCACCGGCAATGGCCTCGATCAGCTCGTCATCACGGCGTACCGCCGCGATATCCACCGGCCCGGTGTCACCGGACGCCTCGGCGTAGGGACCGCTGTTGTGCGATCCAGATCGCGCCTTCCAGTCGCCCCGACCGCGCTCGCCATCCCTAGCCATACATTTCACCTGCCCTCGCCACTTGTGACTTGAGTTTCGCGAGTGCCCGATGCTGGGCGACTCGTATAGCGCCCGCCGTACTGCCCACGGCGGTTGCGGTTTCTTCAGCTGACAAACCCATGACCAAGCGCAGGATCAGAATCTCTCGATGCTTCTCCGGAAGCGTCGCCAGCAGCTTGTTCATCTGGCGACTGGTTTCGGAATCGAGAGCTCGCTGCTCCGGCCCCTGGTCGGTGGATATGACATCCGGTACTTCGGCCATGGCGTCCGCCTTGTTACGGGCGGCGTTGCGATGGGCGTCGGCGACTTTGTGGGAGGCGATGCCGTACACGAACGCCATGAACGGTCTGCCCTGATCCTGATACCTGGGCAGGGCGGTCATGACGGCCAGACATACCTCCTGAGCCACGTCGTCCGCGGAAAGCTGACCGCGTTCGGCGGCTCCGATTCGCGCACGGCAGTACTTGACCACCAGTGGGCGGATGCTCTCCAGTACCTGGGAAAGGGCAGACCGGTCGCCCTGCGCTGCGGCAGCGACGACGGCGGGGTCCAACTCCTCACCCGTGTTCTTCATCGTCAGAGCTGTTCCTGGCGTTACGAAGTGGCACGTCAGCCTTGGGCACGTGCTTCCGCGAGGGGGCGGAACGGTCCAACAATAGCGGGCGGTGCGAGATCGGGGTCACTCGCGGGCGAGGTTCAGATGTCAGGCGGCCGTTCGCAATCGTCCGCCCCGGGCGGCCAGCAACACCGCGCACGCCGCCGCCTCATCCGCCCCGCCACCGGCCGAATCCAGCCCCGACAGCAGCATGGCGCAGGCCCATCGCAGCGGCAGCAACCCGAAAATCCGACTCTGCCCAGCGACATTTTCGGCCAACTCCCGAGCGCGATCGACATCACCCCCGGCGGCCGTCGCCGCGGCCACCAACAGACCCGACTTCACCCGGTGCCGAACCGACGGCGACCGCTGCGCCCACGCCAGGGCCGCCTCCGCGTGTGCCAGCGCGGGATCGCCATGCACCAGCGCGGGGGCGGCGTGCGCAAGAACGGGGTCGGTATGCACCGACGAGGGATCGGTGTGTGCCGGGTGGACATGCTCGCCGCGCGCATCCCCGCCGCGCGCATCGGTGTACGGCACGCCGACCTCGGCCCGGTGGCCGGATCGCGTCGGGCTGGGGTGCGCATGCTCGGCGGCGGACTCGTATCCCGGACCACCGTGTGCCGCTCCCGAACCACCGTGAGCCGCGTCCATGCGGGATGCCATCACCGGCGGTCCAGCGGCGGCGCCCGACCGGGCCGCCGGGGTGCCGGCAACCGGTTCGGGAGGCACGACGAGACCCGCCCCGGGGGCG
>NZ_JASCXP010000626.1:0-2750 GCF_030010695.1 Nocardia sp. CC201C | reverse complement strand
CGACCTGTCCGGCGGCCAGCGCCGCCGCGAGTTCCACCAAGCCCAATTCGCCCACGGCCGCCATCGTCATGTGATTCCCGTCTCCCTGATATCCCATTCGCAAGGTAGCGCGATTCTGGTCACACGTCCAATGCGTCCGCCCTCCCGTTCCCGCGCGCCGAGGGGGAACCGGTGGCGGCATCGCGCAAGAGGGTCCCGCCACCGGTTCCCCCTCGCGAACAGGAGCGCGACTCGCCGGGGTGCTGTTAACGGTGCGCGATCTTCCAGCGCCGGTAGGCGGCGGGCAGACAGCGGGCGCAGGGGCGGTATCCAGCGGCGACGGCGGTGCGATCGTCGGCGAAGAAGACGCGATGCCGTCGATAGTTCCCGTGGGCCAGAGCGCGCAGGGCGGACGGGCAGTCGAGGCGGCCGTAGATCCGCGCACGGCGATGTCCGCCGAGTGTTCCGGGGGTGGTGCTCGGGTACGGCTGCCCGTCCGCGCCTACGAGGATGTACGCCATGCCGCCACCTCCCACACGGTCTCCACGGTGGGCGGCTTCCCGCCGGCCCGTCGCGTCGTCGTGGCCCGGGCGGAGGCGGCGATCCGGTCTGTCGTGGCGACGCGGTCACCGGGTGGGGCGGTGGTTCGGTCTGTCGCGGCGATGCGATCACCGGGTGGGGCGGTGATCCGGTCTGTCGCGGCGATGCGATCACCGAGTGGGGCGGTGATCCGGTCAGCCGCCGGGACGCGGTCGCGGGCGGGCGATGCACCACTAGGCCGCGTCATGGAACACCAGGCCGAGAGTATGGCGGCGGCCCGAGCGCACGGTGCTCACACCGTGCCGCATGGGGCCGACCGACCATCCCCGGCTGGAGCGCACCGGCCGGTCGCGGGTGGTGAACACCAGCCCGTGGCCTTGCGGCAGGGCGGTCGCCGAACCGCGGGACTGGGCGCGCGGGCGCTGTTCGACCATGAGGAATTCGCCGCCGGTGTAGTCCACGCCGGGGCGGTCCAGGCCGATCACCACCTGGAGCGGGAACACCATGTCGCCGAAGACGTCTCGGTGCAGGGCGTTCCAGTCGCCGGGTCCGTAGCGCAGCAGGATCTGCGCCGACCGCGACTGTTCCGCGCGGTGGCACATAGCGATCCACTCCGGCAGCGAATCCGGCCAGGGCGCGGGCAGTTCCAGCCGCCGCGCCCACTCCCGGGCGATGGGGAGCAGTCGCGGATACAGCGCTTCCCGCAGCTCCCGCACCACCGCGGGCAGGTCGTGGGTGAAGTACCGATACTCGCCCGAACCGAACCGGTGCCGCTGCATGTTCACGGTGGTGCGGAACAGTTCGTCGCACTCGTACAGGCCGATGAGTGCCCGGCATTCGTCGGCGTCCAGCAGCGGCCCGGTGAGCGCGCTGCCGTACGCGTCGAGTTCGGCCGCGATACCGGCCCAATCCTGCTGTGCCACCGCGTATTCCCGCTGCGCGGCGGTATCGAGCCGGGTCGCGGTCATGCCGGTAGCAGCACGTGCTCGAGCTCCAGCAGCCGCTGCTTGCGCTGTAGCCCACCGGAGTACCCGGTCAACGCCCCGTTCGCGGCGATCACCCGGTGGCAGGGGCGGACGATGAGCAGTGGGTTCGCGCCGACGGCCGCGGCGACCACCCGCACCCGCTCCCGCCGTTCCCCCGCCCGCGCCGCGATCTCGCCGTAGGTGGCGGTGGAGCCGTACGGGATCTCCTCGACGGCCCGCCACACCCGCCGCTGGAATTCGCTGCCACCGCAGGCGAATTCGAGATCGAACCGGGTGCGTCCCGCATAGAAGTACTCCCGCAGCTGCGTGGTGACCGTGTCGAACGCCGCCGCGTCCGGGGTCCACTCGGGCAGTACGATCGCCCCGCCCTTCTGCCCCGGCACCGACACCGAGGCGAGCGCGACGCCCCCGCGCACCGGCTCCCCGACCAGCAGCAGTTCCCCCAGCGGGCTGTCCATTGTCGTGTAGACGGTCATGGCCGCCTCCTCTCACTCGTCGTTCCCCACCGACTCTGCCGCCCCGGCAACGACATGACTGGCGGAAATCAGACATGTCATTTCCCGGCTTCGATCCTGCGGTGAGCCGGATGGCGGTTTCCGAGCGATCCCGCCGTGCAATCCGGCCAGCCTCACCGCCCATGTTTACGAGCACCGTGCGGCGGCGCTCTGCCGCCCCCGGAACCCTGTGCCACCGATCCGACGCGTCGAACGAGTCCGGGTCGCCGCCGCTTACCCGGCTGTTCGTAGACCCGTGTCGTGCCGGGCGGCGGATCGTCGGGCCGCCGCGCGGCACGTCCCGTCGCGACTCGGCTCCGGCCGACATCGCGATTCGTCGGGGCGACGTGGGAGACTTACCCGCGTGCGTTTGTATCGGGACCATGCCGTGGTGGTGCGCCAGCACAAGCTGGGCGAGGCCGATCGCATCGTCACGCTCCTGACCCGCCAGCACGGGCTGGTGCGAGCGGTCGCCAAGGGGGCCCGGCGCACCCGGTCCAAGTTCGGGGCGCGGCTGGAGCCGTTCGCCTACGTGGACGTGCAGCTGTATCCCGGCCGCACCCTCGACACCATCACCCAGGTGCACACGGTGGAGGCGTTCGCCGCCGATATCGTCGCCGACTACGGCCGCTACACCGCCGCCTGCGCGGTGCTCGAGACCGCCGAGCGGCTGGCGGGCGAGGAGCGCGCCCCCGCCCCCCGCCTGCACACCCTCACCGCGGGCGCCCTGCGCGCCATCGCCGCCGCCCAC
>NZ_JASCXP010000625.1:0-2750 GCF_030010695.1 Nocardia sp. CC201C | reverse complement strand
CCACGGGCGCACCTACTTCCTGGCCACGCGGCTGCTGTCGCCGGAGCAGCGACCGGCCGTACACGCCCTGTACGCCTTCGCCCGGGTGGTCGACGATATCGTCGACCACACCGCTACCGCCCCGTCGACCGGCGGCCCCGACCGCACGGAATCCGGTGCGGCACAACTGGATCGCATCGAGCACGATCTCCGCCGCCGACTGCACCGACTATCCGCCGACGGTACCGATACCACCGCACCCGACCGAAACGGAACCGTCACCGTCGCCAATGGCGAGCGCACGGTCGCCAATGGCGAGCGCACGGTCGCCAATGGCGAGCGCACGGTCGGCGGCGAAACCACGACCCGCGGCCGCGAAACCACGACCAGCAGCGACGAAACCAACACCGCCGGGGGCGAAGCCGGTGCCGCCTCGGCGGTCCGGACCGTAGCGTTCCTCGGCGATACCGCATCGCGAGACGCGCAGAGCAGTGTCCTGGCCGCCGTGGCCGACACCATTCACCGTTACGCCATCGCCCCCGCACACTTCTGGGTCTTCCTCGATTCCATGCGCATGGACGTTCCCGGCAGCCCGCTCTTCCGCGACCGATACCCGTCCATGACCGCCCTGCGCGAGTACATGCGCGGTTCGGCCGCCGCCATCGGCCTGCAGATGCTCCCGGTCCTCGGCACCGTGGTGCCCACCGCCGACGCCGAACCGGCCGCCGCCGCCCTCGGCGAAGCCTTCCAGCTCACCAATTTCCTCCGCGATGTCGGCGAGGACCTCGACCGCGGCCGCGTCTACCTGCCCGCCGACGAACTCACCGCCTTCGGAGTGAACGACGACCTGCTGCGCCACTGCCGGACCACCGGCCGCACCGACCCCCGTGTGCGCCGCGCCCTGGCCCACCTCATCGCCACCAACCGCGCCGTCTACCGCACCGCCACCCCCGGCATAGATCTGCTGCGGCCCCGGGTGCGCCCCGCCATCCGCACCGCCGCCGCCCTCTACGCGGGCATCCTCGACGAGATCGAACGCCACGACTACGAGATCTTCACCCGCCGCGCCACGGTCCCCCGCCACCGCCGCCTCCGGGTCGCCGCCCGCGAGTTCGCCCGCTGTTCCCGCTGCCCCGAACCCGAGTCTTCGACACCGTAGACCACCTGCCTCGGCCAAATACGCTGCGGCAGGGATTCTCCCGCATACTGGCCACTTCATCAGCGATGCCAGTACCCGTCATGAGGGAAGCCCGACCGGAGCAGTCGATCGTCAGGGTCCGCGCACATGGTCGTCTCCGTCGACGCTGGGTCCGGAGGGGGAAGGTTCTCACCCCTGGGTGTGGTCCCCAACGTCGATTGCGGGTCCGTATTCTGAACGGGTGAACTGGACCGTCGACGTACCGATCGATCGCTTGCCGGAGTTGCCTCCGTTGCCCGCCGAGCTGCGTCGGCGGCTCGATGACGCGCTCGCCCGGCCCGCGCTACAGCAGCCGTCCTGGGATCCGGAGCTGGCCGCCAAGATGCGCACCGTGTTGGAGAGCGTGCCGCCCATCTGCGTGCCCGCCGAGGTGGAGGAGCTGAAGCTACGCCTGGCCGAGGTGGCCCGGGGTGAGGCGTTCCTCATGCAGGGCGGCGATTGCGCGGAGACCTTCGCCGACAACACCGAACCGCATATCCGCGGCAATATCCGCACCCTGCTCCAGATGGCGGTGGTGCTCACCTACGGCGCCAGCCTGCCCGTGGTCAAGGTGGCCCGCATCGCCGGACAGTACGCCAAGCCGCGCTCGGCCGACCTGGACGCGCTGGGGCTGAAGTCCTACCGCGGCGATATGGTGAACTCCCTGGTCGCCGATCCCGCGGTGCGCGAGCACGATCCGTCGCGACTGGTCCGCGCCTACGCCAACGCCTCCGCCGCCATGAACCTGGTGCGCGCGCTCACCTCCGCCGGCATGGCCGATCTGCACAAGGTGCACGACTGGAACCGCGAATTCGTGGCCCAGTCCCCGGCCGGCGCCCGCTACGAGGCCATGGCCACCGAGATCGACCGCGCCCTGGCGTTCATGAACGCCTGCCGGGTCAACGACCCGAACCTGTCCAGCGCCCGGCTCTACGCCTCGCACGAGGCCCTGGTGCTGGACTACGAGCGGGCCATGCTGCGGCTCAGCGAGCACCCCACCACCGGTGAGCCGGTGCTCTACGACCTGTCCGCGCACTTCCTGTGGATCGGGGAGCGCACCCGCCAGCTCGACGGCGCGCACATCGCCTTCGCGGAGCTGCTCGGCAACCCGATCGGCCTCAAGATCGGTCCGAGCACCACCCCCGAGATGGCGGTGGAGTACGTGGAGCGGCTGGACCCCAACAACGAGCCCGGTCGGCTCACCCTGGTCGCGCGCATGGGCAATGGCAAGGTGCGCGACGTGCTGCCCGCCATCATCGAGAAGGTGCAGGCCACCGGCCACCAGGTGATCTGGCAGTGCGACCCCATGCACGGCAACACCCACGAGGCGTCCAACGGCTACAAGACGCGCCACTTCGACCGCATCGTCGACGAAGTGCAGGGCTTCTTCGAGGTGCATCACGCGCTGGGCACCCATCCGGGCGGCCTGCACATCGAGCTCACCGGCGAACACGTCACCGAATGCCTCGGTGGCGCGCAGGACATCTCCGATCTGGATCTGGAGAACCGCTACGAGACCGCCTGTGATCCGCGCCTGAACACCCAGCAGTCCCTGGAGCTGGCCTTCCTGGTCGCGGAAATGCTGCGCTGAGAA
>NZ_JASCXP010000624.1:0-2765 GCF_030010695.1 Nocardia sp. CC201C | reverse complement strand
CGCGGCAGCCTCGAAGCCACCCTGGGGCTCGGGCGCGCCACCGCGCTCACCGGAGATCTCGCGGAATCGAGACGGCAACGCGCGCAAGCCCTCCGGGCCGCCGACCGCTTCGACGATCCGGAACTCACCGCGCGCGTCATCACCGCCTTCGACGTCCCCGCCCTCTGGACCGACACCGACGATCCGGAACTGGCCCGCCAGGTGGTGACGATCGCGGAACGCATCCTGCCTCGGCTCCCGGACAGCGGTGCGGGCGCCTCGGTCGATCGTTCCGACAACTCGGCGCCTCGCGCCGGGGGTTCGCCCGGGGACGCGGAGGTGGTGTCCGAGAGCGGGCCAGATCCGGCGGTCGGGTCGGAGAGTGCGATGGACGGCGTGGCGGCCGCGTCGGCCGGTGGGATCGGGGGCGCGGCTGTCGGGTCGGTCGGTGGGATCGGGGGCGCGGCTGTCGGGTCGGTCGGTGGGATCGGGGACGTGGCGGTGGAGTCGGCGCGTAGGTCCGAGGACATCGCCGCGCTGCGTGCCCGTCTGCTCACCACCATCGCACTCGAGCTGCGCGCCGCCGACAGCGCACGCGGGCGGGCGGCGGCCGCCGAGGCCGAGCGGATCGCGCGTCGGCTCGACGACCCGGCCCTGCTGGCATTCGCGCTCAACGGCCGCTTCATGCAGAGCTTCCACCGTGCCGGACTCGCCCCCGAACGCGCCCGCATCGCCGACGAACTCATCACCGTGTCGCAGGCGCACGAACTGGTGGGCTTCGAGGTGCTCGGCCACCTCATCGCCGTGCAATCACTCAGCGCCACGGCGGATTTCGCCGCCGCCGACGCGCATGCGGCCGCGGCCGACGCGCTGGGCGAGAAGTATGGGTTGCGGCTGGTCGGCTTCTTCACCCGCTGGTATGCCACGCTGCGCGACGCACTGACCCTGCCACCCGCCGACGCGGAGGCCGCCTACCGCGCCACCGCCGCCGCCCACCCCGGCGCGGCCATGCCCGGCCTCCGGCACGGTCTGCTCCCCCTGGCCCTGCTGAGCGTGCGCCTCCGCCACGACCTGCCGCTCGACACCGATCCCGGACAGGACTTCGGCCCGCACGAGCCCTGGGTGCGCCCCCTGCTCCTGCTCGGTGAGCACCGCGAAGACGCCGCCCGCAGCGCACTGCATGCCGCCCCCGCACCCCCACCGGACCTGCTGCTGGAACTGCGCCTGTGCCTGCTCGCCCGCGCCGCCCGCGACCTCGGTGAACACACCCTGCTGGCGACACTGCGCGACCGATTGGCGCCCGCCGCGGGCGAACTCGCGGGCGCGGGCACCGGCCTGCTCACCCTGGACCCGGTCGCGAACTTCCTCGACGACCCGGAGGTCGGGGCGAGCGCTCGGGATACCTGAGCGGCGTTCCGAGTGCGCGGCACCGGATGCCCGCCCGGTGCCCGTGCCATCCGCGCTAGCCTTCCCGGGCGTGCCGCCGCGCTTGCCGAGTCGGTGTTCCGCGTCTGCGGGCCAGCGTGGAGACCCCGACCGGTCCGCCGTTGACGTTGCGGACCAGTGCGCCGAGTGCGGCACGGTCGAGGCGGTTCAGGCCGAGCACGTCCACGTCGTAGACAGTGCGCGGCATGGGTGGTCTCGCGGGCGATCGGGGCCGTCGGCGTTGCCCTTGGCGTGATCGCGCACCCGGCGCGGCAGGCCGTTGGCGATCCGGGGAGCGGCCCGTGGTCTCGGCGGTGGCATCCCGATTTCGATGAGTACGCCGAGAATCCGCGCCGAGCGCAGCGGAATCCGTGAACCGCGCTATGCCGGAACGGGGGCGGTGCCGAGCGCGTCCGCCAGTGCGGTGAGGGTCGGGGCGCATCCGGCGTCGATGCGCAGTGTCGCCAGCTCGTCGCCTCGGGTGGGGCCGCGGTTGACGATCACCACGGGGCGGTGGGTTCTGGCGGCGTGGCGGACGAAGCGCAGCCCGGACATGACGGTGAGGGAGGAACCGGTGACGAGGAGGGCGTCGGCGGCGTCGACCATCGAGAATGCCGCTGCCACACGGTCTTTGGGAACCGATTCGCCGAAGTAGACGATATCGGGTTTGAGCATGCCGCCGCAGCGGTGACAGTCCACCATGTGGAAGGCGGAGGTGTCGTCGAGTACGGCGTCGGCGTCGGGGGCCACCTCGAGGCCGTCGAGGGTGATGGTGTCGGCGAAGCCCGGATTGGCCGCCTCCAGCCGGTCGGCCAGGGTCAGGCGGGAGATGAGGCCCTGGCAGCTGAGGCAGCGCACGCGCAGGTAGGTGCCGTGCAGATCGATGACGGCGCGGCTGCCCGCTTTGGTGTGCAGCAGGTCCACGTTCTGGGTGATCAGCCCGGTGACCACGCCCGCGCGTTCCAGCCGCGCCAGCGCGCGATGCCCGGCATTGGGCCGCGCGGCGTCCATGCGCCGCCAGCCGACGTGATTGCGGGCCCAATAGCGCTGCCGGAAGACCGGGTCGCCGACGAACTGCTGATAGGTCATGGGATTGCGGGGCGGCGCGTCCGGACTGCGGTAGTCCGGGATCCCGCTGTCGGTGGAGATCCCCGCCCCGGTCAGCACCGCCACCCGCCGCCCGGCCAGCATCTCGATCAGCGCACCGAGCCCCGGAACCACCGCCTCATCCGACATGCACCCAGGGTACGAGCCCGCCCGTCGGCGAGCACCCGCCTTCCCGCGCGGATAGTGGTGCGTGTTCGCGGTGCGACCGGATGCGGCCGGTCCGGGTGAGGCCGTGACCGGTGCGATGGTCATGA
>NZ_JASCXP010000623.1:0-2772 GCF_030010695.1 Nocardia sp. CC201C | reverse complement strand
GAATCTCGCGGAGATCCGCGCCACGGTACTCGGCCTCGAGGACGACGCCCACGCTCACGGCTGCGTGGTCGCCGACGACGGTACGGTCACCGCACCCGTGGCGAACACGGGCAATCCCGCGCTTGATCTCGCACTCCAGGCATGTCTCGACACCAAGGCCGCGGCACTCCAGGCGCGGCTGGTGCCGCTGTTGGTGGGCGCCGACGGGCTGGATCGCGAGGTGGCCGCCCGACTCGACGACGCCCGTGCCGAACTGCTCGCGCTGGCGGCGAATCCCCAGGGCGCACGGCCGGATTCGCGCATTATCGATATCCTGGACGGCGCCGCGTTGTTCCCCGACGACCCGTACGCCGTGCACGAGCTGTGGGAATCCCTCACGCCCGCCGATCGCGACGCGCTCGTCGCCTACGACCCGGCCATCGGGAATCGCGACGGCATTCCGGCGGTGGCGCGGGACTTCTACAACCGGCGGTATCTGGCGCGGCTGGAGTCGGCCGCCCACGCCGAACTCGCCTACCTCGACGGGCTGCATCCGGACTGGGCGGCCGGGCGGAATCCGCCCAGTACACCGGCGGAGTGGATACGCCTGCGGGAGTGGGACGCCGCCCGGCAGGAGGCGCACACTCGGCTGGCCGACTATCGGGTGGTTCGCCGGCAGCTCGACGGTGGCGGTGACCCGCCCCGCTATCTGCTGGCGGTCGACGACAGCGGGCGGGGCGCGATCGCCCTCGGCAATCCGGACGCCGCCCGCAACATCGCGACCTTCCTCCCCGGCACCGGCGCGCGGCTGGGCACCATCGGCGCGGGCGTCGACCGCTCCCGTGCGCTGCTGGACGCGGCCACACGCGCGAATCCGGCCGAGCGCAGCGCGGTGATCGCCTGGTACGGCTACCACGCGCCGCCCGACCTGATGGCCGCGCTGCGTCCCGACTACGCCACCGCCGCCGCTCCCGCGCTCGACCGCTTCCTGGACGGCCTGCGCGCCACCCACTCCGGCCCGCCCGCGCACACCACGCTCGTAGGCCACAGTTACGGCAGTACCGTGATCGGTGTCGCGGCCACCGGAGGAGGGTCTCTCGCGGCCGATAGTGTGATTTTCGTCGGCAGTCCGGGGGTACGGACCGACCATGTCACCGAGCTCCGGCTCGACGGCGTGCCGCCCGCGGACAACCCCCGGCACATCTTCGCCACCGCGGCCGCCGCCGATCCGGTCGCCGTCTTCGGTTCCGTGGCGCACGGTATCAGTCCGATCGAACGGGCGTTCGGCGCAACGGTTTTCGAGTCCGCGCCGGGCACCCGGCTGCAATTGCCGTTCCTCACGGTGTTCCCGGGAGAGCCGTGGGCGCACCACGGTTACTGGGATGCGGGCAATCCCGGATTGGTCACCCAGGGCGAGATCGTCGGCGGTGCGTACCCCCGATGACCACGGGTTAAACGTTTACCGACGGATCGCCGCGAGTGTTATTCGTACGATTGACCATGTTATGGTGCGTGTGATCCGGGGCACATCGCCCGTCATGGGCAGAATGTCGCGGGTCGCGATGAGGGAAATTGGAAGGTTCGACGATGTTGGTTACCGCTGGCGAGATTCCGGCGCAAGCGGATTCGTGTGGTGCTGAGCGCGTCGACGTGAACGGTTCGGCGAGGACGTAGATGCGCAGCGACAGCATTCGACGCAAGTTCAAGCTCCACGAGGATCAGCGGCGCGCGAGTGAACTACCCCGGCTCCTGGAGGGGCTGGAGGTCCTCGGTTTCGTACGCGCCGACGAGCTGCCCCAGCAGCTGCTGGACACCCTCGCCGATTTCGGCACCGCCAACCCGGCGCCGAACCAGCGCATCTACGCCGGGACCGCCAAGCCCCGCGTCGACGAGTGGCATGGGGAATTGCTGCGCCGCGCGGGCATCGGTGAGCGGTTCTTCCTGCGCACCGGGCTCGAGTACTTCCCCTGGGCGGACTGCCGGGTAACCGACGGACGCTGGCTCGACGCCGTGCGCTCCGTGCTCGGCCCCGGTCTCGCGTTCATCGCCCACGACCGTCATTCGGCGGCGCTCACCGTTCCGGTGCGGTACGAACTGCTCGGCTATCTGACCGTGCCGCTGGTCGGCCCGACCGACACCAAACCCGCCGAACCGGCCGAGGACAACGAGGCGACCGTCCTCATGTCCCGGATCGAGCCCGCCGAGACCGCGCGGACGGAAGTCGCGGGCGGCTGACACCCGAACCGTGGCGCGCCGGGATACGTTGTTCCCGGTATCCGCGCGACGGAACGGAGGCGCTGCCATGACGACCCTCGACGGACTGCCCGCGCATGTCCTACTGGTGCACGCACTGGTGGTGCTGGTGCCGCTCACCGCGGCGCTGCTCATCCTCTGTGCACTGTGGGTGGCCGCGCGCCGGCGACTCGTCTGGCCGACCGCGGTCCTGGCGGTGGTGGTGGTCGCGCTGACACCGCTCACCATCGACGCGGGCGAGTGGCTGTACACCAGGGTGGGCAGCACGCCCGCCGTCGACGAACACGTCGAACTTGGCCGCGCCAGCCTCTACTACGTGATCCCGCTGCTGGTGGTGGCGCTCCTGCTGCTGCTCTGGCACTGGCGCGAGGAGCGCGGCGCGACCATCGGCCGTCCCGTGGTGAGTGTCCTCATCGTGCTCGCGATCGTCGCCGGGGTCGCGGCGGGTGTGCAGATCTACCGCGTCGGTGAGAGCGGTTCACGCGCGGTGTGGGGCGGCATCACGGCGACGTAGCGGTGAAGGCCGTCGATACGAAAAAA
>NZ_JASCXP010000622.1:0-2811 GCF_030010695.1 Nocardia sp. CC201C | reverse complement strand
GTGCCGTCGCGTCAGCTCTCCTGCGCCTCGCCGAGCGAGTCGGCGTATTCGCGCAGTTCGCGCAGCCGCACCAGCGCCGTCTCGATCTCGGTGAGGCGGCGTTCCCGGCGCTCACCGGAGTGCACCGCCACCGCCTCCTCCGCCGCGCGCAGCGATTCGTCGGCCGAACGCAGGGTGGCGCTGGCGATCTCGGTGAAGTGGTCGCGCAGGGTGCGCTGCATGCCGCGCAGCCGGTTACGGGATTCCTTGCTCACCTGGAAGATCACGTCGTCCATCAGCCGCGCCACCGCCACCTTGGCCTCGGCCTGCCGCCGCTGGCTGCGCGTCTTGCGGTCGTCCCACAGCGCGTTCACGCCCAGCAGCACGCCCGCGCCCGCCGAGTACCAGTTCACCAGCGACATGCCGAGCAGGCTGGTGGCCAGGCCGACCATCAGGATGCCGCCGTAGGAGCCGCGCAGCGCGCTCAGGACCTGCTGGGTCACACCGGCTTTGGCGCTGTCGAGCGGTTCGAGCGCGGCGACCGGTTCCAGCACCTCGCTCGGACTCTCCAACCGCAGGTCGGCCTTGGGCAGGGAGCCGTCCGGGAACTTCTCCGCCACCTGCTCGGCCAGTTCCACCGACCGGTAGTGGGCGATGACGAAGTTCTCCTCCACCGCCTCGCAGATCTTGGCGTCCAGGTCGGCGCCGAAGTCCTTCCAGTGCTTGGCCGGATCCCGCTTGCCGATCTCGGCCTCGGCGTCGCGGATCAGGCTGCGCAGCCGATGCCGCAGGTCGTGTTCGATATCGGCCATCAGCTCGGCCGCGCCGTCGGCCAGCGCGACCTGCCAGTTGGCGGTGCGCTGGCGCAACTGGTCGGCCTCCTCGCGGACCCGGCGCAGCTGTTCGGTGATCTCACCGAAACGCCTTGGGTCACGCAGCGTTTCGGCCTCGCTGCGCAGCGCCAGCGCCAAATGGTCGGTGATGAGCCGGATATCGCGCACCGCGGCCTCCTGGGCCACGGCGTCGGCGCGCCCGAGCACGTACCCGCGCAGGTGGTCGAGCAGTTGCGGCACACCGGATTCCAGATCGCGCTGCTGATCCCCGGTGGCGGCGGCGTGTTCGTGCAGTTGCGCCGAGGCGGGTGCGACGGCGAAGCCGAGTCCGGCAGCGTCGAGCAGCTGTCGATCCTGCTGCTGCACCTGCGGCCAGTGCGAGTACCGGTCGATCTTGTTGAGTACGCAGACCACCATGGGGCAGACCTGCTGGATGCGGCCCAGCAGGGTGATCTGTTCGGGCGTGAACGGCGCACCGGCGTCGGCCACGTACAGCACCGCGTCGGCGGCGGCCAGCAGCGACCAGGACGCCGGGGTGTCGGCCAGCGATCCGGGGGCCTCCAGCACCACGAACCCCTCGGCCAGCAGCGGGCTGGGTTCGGCCAGCTCGGCGCGGACGACGCCGTCGGCGGCCAATGCCTGCACCCGGTCGGCGGGATCGATCACCCGCCGCTCGACCCGACCGCCCGCACCCTGGCGCACCACGGTCACCCGGGACAGCGGTCCGTACTCCACGATCACCGGCACCCGGCCGCCGACCGCACTGACCTCCGCCCCGACCAGGCCGTTGACCAGAGTGGTCGCCCCACTGCCCGGTTCGCCGACCACGACCAGCCGGACCCGGGAATCGGCGACCCGTGCCCGCGCCAGGTTCAGCCGCCCGGTGAGATCGGCGCGGGCGGCGGCGCGGGTCAGCTCGAGCAGCTCGTCGAGCAGCTCGAGCAACGGGGCCATCGCATCCGGATGCTTCACGACGGCGAGACTATCGCCGTCGATCACAACAGCGTGATGTCGTGGGAACCGGATACCGGGTGGTGGCTCTCCGCGAGGGTGGCCTCGGGCATGAGCTGCGTGGACAGCGCGACGCCGGGGTAGGCGAGCGAACTGCCGTAGGCGAAATCGTCGTGGCCGCCGTACAGCGCGGCGTGGTACCCGCCGTCCGTTACGTCCGCGATGGGCTTCGCGGGCTGCGGCGCGATGGACGGTTTGACCAATGTCGGCGCGGGCTGCGGCATGGGCTCGGGGGGGACCACGCCGGGGCCGGTACCGAGACCGCCGTCCGTGCCGAGATCCGGTGCGGGCGTGGGCGCTACGGTCGGCACGTCCAGATCCGGGGTGTTGCCGTCGGGCAGGTCGACGCTCGGCTGCGGGGCACTGATGGACGGCACCTGCGTCGGGCCCGTATCGATATCGTCCGGCTGGGTCGGGGCGACGTCGATCCCGGTGCCGGGGGACGGGACCGGAGGCGTGGTGGTCGGCACGTTCCCGGTCGGGGTGCCGGAGCCGCCGTCGGTGCCCGGCGCGGTGGTGCCGCTGTCGGTACCGGGCGCGGTGGTGGTGCCGCCGTCGGTGCCCGGCGCGGTGGTGCCGCCGTCGGTGCCCGGCACGGTGGTCGTGCCGCCATCGGCACCCGGTTTGGTCGTGGCCGCGCCGCCGGTGCCCGGCACGGTGGTGGACGCACCGTCGGTGACGCCGGGGAGCTTGGTGGTCGCGGGGTCGGTGCGGCCCGGCAGTGTGGTGGGCGCACCCGGGGTGGGGGTGAGCAGCCCACCCGCGTCGGTGGTGTTCGGAGTGCTGACCTGCGGCCCGGTCGTCGGCGTCGACGCGCCGCCGGTGGGCGTGGTCGGCTGGGCGATCACGGTGGCCGTCGGCTGTTGCGGGGTGGTGGTCTCCGTGGGCCGGGTGGTGTCGAGCAGCGCGGGCGCGGCGATGGCGGGCGCGGTCAGGGGCGACGGCCCCTCGGGCGCGGCCAGCACATTGGCGATCGGCTTGGTGGCGG
>NZ_JASCXP010000621.1:0-2827 GCF_030010695.1 Nocardia sp. CC201C | reverse complement strand
GCCGACGCGGGGCGACTGGCCGACTACGCCGGACACGTCTTCGACTACCACCGCACCCATCCCCAGTTCCTGCGCCTGCTGCACTGGGAGGGGTTGCAGTCCGGTCAGCCGACCGCCGAATCCGCGCGCGCGGCCCACTACGCCGAGAAGGTGGCGGCCCTGGCGGCCGCCCAGCGCGCCGGAGCGCTGCCCGGCGACGTCGCCCCCGGCTACCTGCTGTACGCGGTGGCGGCCCTGGCGGCCTGGTGGTTCGCGGCCCCGCAGGTGGTGCGCATGATCCTCGGCGCGGACGCCGATGACCCGACCGCCCAACGGGACGCGCTGGTGACGCTGGTCCGTCGCCTCGAGACCGGCGGCCCGGCGGCCTAACGCTTCAGCAGCTCACGCAGGGCGGCGATCACCGTGGTCGGCTCCTCCTCGGCCATGAAATGCCCGCAGCCGACGGTCTGATGCCGCAGCTCCGGTGCCCACGCCCGCCAGCGCGCCGCGGCGTCGAAACCGAGGGCACTGCCCCAATCCTGTTGCAGCACGGTGGTCGGCATGCGCAGGACCGTGCCGCGCTCCCGGTCGACGCGGTCGTGCTCGATGTCGACGGTCGCCGAGGCGCGGCAGTCCGCCACGATGGACGGCACCGCCGCGCGGCTCGCGGCCAGGTAGACCTCGCGCAGGTCGGCGGGGATGGCGGCCGGATCCTGGAGCCAGGCGTCGAGCAGATGCCCGAAGAACACGTCCGGGCTCGCGCCGATGAGTCGTTCGGGCAGGCCGGGCGGTTGCGCCATCAGATACAGGTGAAAGCCCACCGCGGCGGAGACCCCGTGCATGACCTCCCACGTGTCGAGGGTCGGCAGCACGTCCAGGCAGGCGAGGTGGGTGACCGCCGCCGGATGGTCGAGTCCGGCGCGCACGGCGACCAGCGCACCCCGGTCGTGCCCCGCCAGCGCGAAGCTGTCGTGCCCGAAAGCGCGTGCGACAGCGACGATATCGGCCGCCATGGTGCGTTTGGAGTAGACGTCCTCGTCGACGGCGACCGGCTTGTCGCTGTCACCGTAGCCACGCAGATCCGGGCAGATGACGGTGTGGTCGGCGGCCAGATCGGCGGCCACATGCCGCCACATGAGATGGGTCTGCGGCAGACCGTGCAACAGCACCACCGGCGAACCGGACCCGGCGACGGCCACCCGCAGCGAGACATCGTCGGCGACGCGGACCCGCTGATAGTCGAAACCGGGGATACGGGGGGACACGGGGGACATGGAGATCCTTTCGATCGGGGACGGCACCCAGCCTCGGGGGCGGCACTGAGCAGTCGGTCAGCGATGACTGAGCGCGGGTGTTCGGTGGTGGCCGTGCGTGGGTCGGGCGCGCGTGGGGCGGGGTCGTAGCATCGGTGGGCGTGACCGGATCGGCGATGCCATGGCCCTGACCTTCGGCGTGCTCGGACCGCTGTGGGCCGAGGACGAGCGTGGGCGGCTGCCGCTCAAGGGGCCGCGGCATCGGGCCGTGCTGGCGCGGCTGCTGGTGGCGCGGGGGCGGGTGGTGCCGGTGGCGCGATTGATCGACGATCTGTGGGACGATCCGCCGGAGCAGGCGGTCGGCGCGATCCAGACCTTCGTCGCGGCGCTGCGACGCGCCCTGGAACCCGACCGGCCGCCGCGCCGACCCGCCCGGGTGCTGGTCACCGAACCGCCCGGCTACGCCCTGCGGATCGATTCCGCGCAGCTGGACGCCGGGCGCTTCGAACTGGCCGTGCGGGCGGGCGGGGATCTGCTCGACGCCGGAGACGCCACCGGCGCGGCCACCACCCTCGACGCCGCCTTGACACTGTGGCGGGGCCCCGCCTACGCAGAGTTCGCCGAATTCCCCTGGGCGCGAGCCGAAATCAACCGTCTCGACGAGCTGCGGCTGCTGGCCGTGGAACAGCGCGCCCGCGCCCGCATCGACTCCGGCGACCCCGCCGCCGCGGCGACCGCTCTGGAAGCGCACCTGCACGAACATCCGTTGCGCGAACAAGCCTGGCGACTGCTGGCCCTGGCGCTCTACCGCGGCGGCCGCCAAGCCGACGCGCTCACGGCCCTGCGCACGGTGCGCGCTCGCCTGCGTGACGAACTGGGCGTGGACCCCGGTCCCGACCTTCGCGATCTGGAGGCGGCCATGCTCGCGCAGGACCCGTCGCTGGAGCCGGGGCATTCGCAGGATGGCAGTGCCGCCGCCAGACCTCGGCGTGGAAGGCCGGAGCGCGCGCCGACCACGATGGCTGCGCCTGCAGCGGCTCGGGGAACGGCATCGGCGGCCGAGGGCGGGCCGTCGCCGGAACCGACGGCAGGGGGCGGGACGCCGCCGGAATCGGCCGACCGCGTGGATGCCACAGCGGTGTCCGGGCTGGATGTGCCAGCGCGAATGTCCTCGGCCGCATCCGGATCGGCGTCGGGTATCGGCGAAGTGGCGACGGATGCCGGAGTGCCTGTTGCACACCAGTTCTCGGAGCGGTCCTTCCTGGGCCGAGCAGCCGAACTCGAGCGATTGGAGCGGACAGCCGCGGCGGCGATCGCACGGAGGTCGTCGAAGCTGGTACTGATCTCGGGCATGGAAGGGGCCGGCAAAACCGCACTCGCCGAAGCATTCTCGGCAACCCTGGCCGCCCGCGGCTGGACGACGGCGTGGGGGCCGAGTCCGGCGGGCCGGGGGGTTCCGCCGAACTGGGCCTGGCGGCGGATCGTGACGGAGTTGGCCGCGGCAGGAGGCTCGCCGGCGGGTAGGGCGGACGCTATGGCCGGGTCGAACGCGGTTGGCGAGGCGGGCGAGGCTGGCCGGGCGAACGTGGCCGACG
>NZ_JASCXP010000620.1:0-2838 GCF_030010695.1 Nocardia sp. CC201C | reverse complement strand
GAGCAGGAATCCGTCCATGATCTTTCCGACCATAGTCCGGTGCCGCGGCCTCTCGGCGGCGGAGCGACGAAGGTCTCAGCGCGCCCCGAAATCCCGGACCGGGACGGTTCCCGGCATCGCCGGGACGGGTGCGGTCGGCGATTCCACGGCGCGGGATCAGTGATCCTTCGGGTCCCGGCCGGGCGGTACCAGCAGGACCGGCCGGTGGCAGTGTTTGAGCACGGCGTCGGCCACGCTGGAGTGCAGCAGCGCCCGGATGCCCGTGGCGCCGCGCGTGCCCGCCACGATGATGTCCACGTCCAGTTCGTCGGCCACGTCCACGATGGCGTTCCAGATGGTGGTGGTGCACTCCACGGTCCGCGCCTCGGCGTTGAGCCCGGCCAGTCCGGCCAGTTTCGCGCCCTCGGCATTGATGTTCTTGGCGTCGGTGTAGGCGACGTCCTCGATCTCCTCGTCGGTCACCCACTCCGGCTGGAGGACGCCGGAGATACCGGACAGCCGCGCGGCCTGGCGCACCATGGGCTCCCATGCGGTGAGCACGACGGCTCGGTTTGCGGTGAGGAAGCGGCCCGCGTATTCGACGGCCCGCCGGGCGTTCTCGGAGCCGTCGTAGGCAATCAGCATCAGGTCGCACGGCATGACGAACCTCCTGGTAGGAGCGTTGGTCCCTGCCTCGAGGGTACCCCGCGACGCGCCGGTTCACCCGCAAGGACGGCGGTGAGTGACACCGTCTCGCGTCGTCCCCGTGTTCTGGGTGTTACCGGCACGTTCGCGCATGCGCACCGGTCGGTACGAACCAGCTGCGGATCGAACACTGTTTGCGAACGATTCACCCAAACCCGTGGCGACCGAACGGGGCGGGGTCTTCACTGGATTCGTCGGCCTCGCACCGACGATCGACAATGCCGTCGCCGCGGGAGTATTTCGAGCATCGAGGTGTGTGGATAGTGCGGTTGGAGGAACTGACCACCCCGCAGGACTGGGCGCATGTGTACCGCTCCCTGTTCGGCCTGCCGCATGTCCACGTGACCACGCCGGGGTTCGTGGTGCTACCCCTCGTCGACACCGTCGCGGCGCTGAACACCCCGGAACCGTTGGGGGCGTTGATACTCGGTGAACTGACGGTGCGCGGCATCCCCGGCCCGGTGCTGGTGCGCGAAAAACCGCCGCGCCGGACGTTCCTCGCGGTCTTCGATGGGTACCCCACGGTGGAATGCATCGAACAGTTGGAGCGCAACAGCGTGGATATCGGGCCCCACCGCAGCAATGTCATCCTGCCGACCGGTTTCGGCCGCCACACCCACGAGGGTCGCTGGTGGGCGCGCGCACCCCAACGCGATGAATCGCTGCCGCTGCTGTCGGAGGTGCTGGCCGCCGCGAAAGCGGTGCTGTGAACCCGATCCAGACCGCGTTCTTCGGTCACCACGAGGCCGATCCGCGCGCCCTGCTGCACTACGAATGGCATCAGCGACACGAATCCGGTTGGGCGGTGGACGAGTTCGAGCAGGAGATGCTCGAACTCACCGACACCCAGCGGCCGGTTCCGGCGGCGTGCTGGCGGCTGCTGGACCGCATCGAGGCCGCCGAGCGGGTGCCGGAGTGGCCGTACACGGAGTGGGAGGATCCGCGCGAGCCGGAGCCCGCGGTGCCCACGCCCGCGCCCGCGGTATCGGTCGCCGAGCTGTCGGACCGGGTGCGCGGCGGATGGTTGGGTCGCTGTGTCGGCTGCACGCTCGGCAAGCCGCTGGAGAACGGATTCGTCTGGACGCCACGACATATCCGCGACTATCTGGAGCCGATCGGCCGGTATCCGCTGCGCGACTATGTTCCGGTGCGGGAGCCGATGCCCGAAGGGTACGAATTGCATTGGACCTGGCGGGAATCCACGCTCGGCAATATCGCGGGCTGTCCGCGTGACGACGACATCGACTACACCATTCTCGGCCTGCACCTGATCGAACGGCACGGCACCGAGTTCACCCCCGACGATGTGGCGGCGCTGTGGCTGGAACATCTCCCGTTCCTGCAGACCTACACCGCCGAACGCGTCGCCTACCGCAACCTCATCGACGGTTACCTGCCGCCCGCGACCGCCACCCATCGAAATCCCTACCGCGAGTGGATAGGCGCGCTGATCCGCGCCGACATCTACGGTTACGTCTGTCCCGGCGAACCGGCCCGCGCCGCCGCCCTGGCCGCCCGCGATGCCTCGCTGTCGCACACCGGCAACGGCGTCTGGGCCGCGAGCTGGGCCGCCGCGCTCACCGCCGCCGCCTTCACCGCTCCTGATCCCGAGACCGCCCTGGCGGCCGCGCAGGCCGTCGTCCCAGCGCGCTCCCGCCTCGCGGTGGCGCTCGCCGAGGTGGCCGACGATCGTGCCCGCGACCTGACCTGGAACCAGGCCGTGGCCGCCATCCACGCCCGCCACGGCCACTACAACTGGGTGCACGCCATCGGCAACGCGTGCCTGATCAGCGCCGGACTGCTCTGGGGCGAAGGCGATTTCACCCGGACCATCGCCCTCACCGTGCAGGGCGGCTGGGACACCGACTCCACTACCGCCACCGCGGGCTCGGTGGCGGGCATCCTCACCGGCGCCCACGCCATCCCCACCCATTGGACCGCCCCTCTCCAAGACCGCGTCCACAGCTCGGTAGCCGGTTACTGCGACCCCCACATCACCGACCTGGCCACCCGCACCCTCACCCTTCTCACACACTGATTCCCGGCCCCCTGTCGCCCCGCCCAGGCACCTGTACCGCTGCGCTTGGGCAGTCTGCGCCAGCGGCGCAGGGTGGGCAAGCGCAGCACACTCCAACCACGCGCTTTTGGCGCCGC
>NZ_JASCXP010000619.1:0-2850 GCF_030010695.1 Nocardia sp. CC201C | reverse complement strand
GTGACCGCGAGCGCGCCGCCACCGGCCAACCGCAGCAGGCCGCGACGGTCCAGGGCGAACGACGGTGAGCTGGGACACGGGGTCGAGCGGTCGGCGTGGACCGTGAGATCGGCCGCATGACGGCGGAGGCTGCTGGGCACGGATCCATGGTGCCAGTCCGCCGAGCGGACCCGCGCCGCCAGTCCCCTCGGATAGGCTGTGATCTCGATCGATATCGGCCACCACCGGGCGCGTCGCCATGGACACGCCGACGGTGCGGCCGGTGCGACAAGGCGAAAGCCGGGGCCGTTGGCTGGTCCTTTACACTCTTTCAGCGCGTTACGCTAGACCTTTGGCAGGGTATTTCGCCGTGGCTGCCCGCCGACACCGCTCGACCCTATCGATACCGGCCCCACCTGTATCGATACCGACAACTCAACCCGCCACAACTGAACCAGGAGCCGCCCCACATGCCGATGCCGACCGAGGAAAGGGTGAGCCAGCTAGTTGCTGAGCTCGTCGAACGCCGAGGATTCGACCTCGAAGGCGTCGTGATCGCGGCTGCGGGGAAAGAGCAGGCGAAGGTCACGGTGATCGTCGACAGCGACGGCCCCACCGACCTGGACGTCGTGGCGGAGCTGAGTTCGGATCTCTCGACGCTGCTCGACGAGGCCGGTGACTTCGGAGAAACCCCCTATCTCCTGGAGGTCACCACCCCCGGCATCGACCGCCCCCTCACCGCGCTCCGGCACTGGCGGCGGGCCCGGGGACGAAAAGCCGCCGTCACAATGCGCCCCGGCACCGAATCACCGGAGGGCAAGCCGAAGTTCGAGGCCCGCGTCGGGGCCGTCACCGACACCGACGTGGCCCTGGTGCTGGGCGGTAAGCGGAACCCGCACCGGGTGACGGTGCCGCTGGCCGATATCGAGCGGGCCGTCGTGCAGGTGGAGTTCAACCCACCGGGTGCGGCCGAGCTGGAGTTGGCGGGGGGAGTCGCACCGGGCCGACCCCGGCCAGGTGCCCAGGAGGTATCCGAAGTATCCGAAGACACAGCAGAGACAGCAGTGGCAGCGTCCGCTTCACCGACCGAAGGGATCGTGGAATGAACATCGAAATCGAAGCCCTGCGCGCGATTGTCGCCGACAAGGGAATCTCGATGGAGACGGTGATCTCCGCGATCGAGTCCGCGTTGCTCACCGCCTACCGGCACACCGAGGGCCACCAGCCCAACGCCCGCATCGACATCAACCCCAAGACCGGGGTGGTGCGGGTGATGGCGCGCGAGCTGGACGCCGACGGCAATGTCGTCTCCGAATGGGACGACACCCCCGAGGGCTTCGGCCGCATCGCCGCCACCACCGCCCGCCAGGTGGTGTTGCAGCGGTTGCGCGACGCCGAGAACGAGAAGTCCTTCGGCGAGTTCTCCACGCACGAGGGCGATATCGTCGGCGGCGTCGTGCAGCGCGACGCCCGGATGAACGCCCGCGGCACCGTGGTGGTGCGGATCGGCAGCGAGGCGCACGGCGCGGAGGGGCTCATCCCACCCGCCGAGCAGGTGCCCGGTGAGACCTACGAGCACGGCGACCGCATCAAGTGCTACGTGGTCGGCGTCTCCCGCGGCCCCCGCGGCCCGCAGATCACCCTCTCGCGCACTCACCCGAACCTCGTTCGCCGCCTGTTCGCCCTCGAGGTGCCCGAGATCGCCGACGGCTCGGTCGAGATCGTGGCGGTGGCCCGCGAGGCCGGACACCGCTCCAAGATCGCGGTGCGCTCCACCGTGTCCGGCGTCAACGCCAAGGGCGCGTGCATCGGCCCGATGGGCCAGCGCGTGCGCAATGTGATGAGCGAGCTGGCGGGGGAGAAGATCGACATCATCGACTACGCCGACGATCCGGCCGCGTTCGTCGGGAATGCGCTGTCGCCGTCGAAGGTTGTCTCCGTCACGATCGTCGATCCCGACGCCCGCGCCGCCCGCGTGGTGGTGCCGGACTTCCAGCTGTCGCTGGCGATCGGCAAGGAGGGGCAGAACGCCCGCCTGGCCGCCCGCCTGACCGGCTGGCGTATCGACATCCGCAGTGACGCCGCCCCGGATGTGGCGGGCGCCCCCCGTACGGAGGCGCATCACCGAGGGTGATCACAACGACCCGCGAATTGGCTCTCACCAGCACGGAGACTCGCGGAACAGACCTTCCGGATGACATGTTGGTAACTTCCGAGAAGGACGGATGCGGAGATCGGGACACAGTGGAGGTAGAGTTGACGCAGGCTCAGCGCGAGTCTTCGGCTACTTCACACTCCGCGCGGGTCCGGGATCAACGACCGGCACCCGTGCGGACATGTGTGGGGTGTCGGAAACGCGAGCTGGCCGCCGATCTGTTGCGGGTCGTGGCGCAGGATGTGGATGGAGAGCATTCGGCTGCGGTCGTTCCCGATCCGCGGCGCAGACTTCCCGGACGGGGTGCCTGGTTGCACCCCCTTTCGGCCTGTCTGAGCACGGCAGTTCGGCGCCGAGCATTCGGCAGAGCACTACGAGTGTCCGGAAATCTGGATATCTCAGCCCTGGAGCAGTACGTAGAGAACAGGCACGAGCACTCATGAGCACACCGTGAAGTCCCAGCGATGATCGGCCATCGGAAATAACCGGAGGTCGTGCGGGTTCCCCATCACCTAACGACGGATGGGTGCCACGCTCGACCTCTCAGTGAGGAGAGCAGTGGCAGGCAAGGCCCGCGTGCACGAGTTGGCGAAAGAACTCGGTGTCACGAGCAAGGAACTACTCGCAACGCTCAAGGAGCAGGGCGAGTTCGTGAAGTCGGCGTCATCGACGGTGGAGGCCCCCGTCGCACGTCGCCTGCGCGAGTCGTTCGCGTC
>NZ_JASCXP010000618.1:0-2876 GCF_030010695.1 Nocardia sp. CC201C | reverse complement strand
CCCCCCCCCGTCCGTATCCGCACCCGCGCGCCGACGGTACGACCGCGCGACCCGGCATCCGCGGGGGACCCCGCCCCGCCTCGAAACCGCCCAGAGAACCGCCACCGGCACCATCCGGCGTCAGCACCGGCTGTATCACCATCGGTACCAGCGACATCGGCATCGGGATCGGCACCCACCGCCTCGGCATCGGCACCCACCCGCGTCGACATCGCCACCCACCCGCGTCGACATCGGCACCCCCGCGTCGACATCGCCGCAATACGGTGGCCGCGTCCCCGCCACGCTGGCATGCTGACCGCGTGGACACCTCGGGGATAACCGTCGACTTCGCGCCGGAACTGGGACCGTTCCTGCCCGCCCGCCGGCGCGGCGCGCCGACGACGGCGCGCGTGGACGGCGTCTCCACGCTCGGGCACGTGGTGGAATCGCTCGGTGTACCGCTCACCGAGGTCGGTGAGCTCCTGGTCGACGGCACACCGGCATCCACCGCCCACATTCCGACCGTCGGGCAGACCGTGACAGTGCGCGCGGTGCGGCGTCCCCAACCCGTCGCGAGCCCGCGCTTCCTGCTCGATATCCACCTCGGCACCCTGGCCCGCCGCCTCCGCCTGCTCGGCGTGGACGCCGCCTACGAGAATCCGGATATCGGCGACGCGGCGCTGGCCGCCCGCTCGGCCGCCGAGCAGCGCATCCTGCTGTCCCGCGATCGCGGTCTGCTGCGGCGACGCGAAATCTTCGCGGGCGCTTACGTCTACAGCCACCGTCCCGCTGAACAGCTCGACGACGTGCTGTCCCGCTTCGCGCCGCCGCTGTGCCCCTGGACCCGCTGTACGACCTGCAACGGCCCGCTGCGCGAGACGGATCGGGAGTCGGTGCGGGCGCTGCTGCCCGCGCACACCGACCACTCCTACGACACCTTCGCCCAGTGCGAGGACTGCGGTCAGCCGTACTGGAAGGGCGCGCACCACGCCCGCCTCGACGCGATCGTCGAGCGCGCCCGACAGCGTTACGGGGCCTGAACTCGCACCGTCGGCCCGGCACCGCGACTCAGGGCGTGACGATGGCGAACTCCGGGTCGGGCGTATCGAGCACGTCCCGCAACTGCTGGAGCCGCAGCGGATCGCCCGCGACCCGTACCTCGCCGGACCGCACCGCATCGATCATGGTCACGGCACCGGTGAGCACGCCGACGAGCGTGGCGCGGGTGAGGGTGAAGGTGGCGTCGGCGGGGACGCTGTCCGGTTCACCGGGAACGGTGTCGTAATGGACGAGCACACCGTTGCGCAGATCGGCGCGGTGCGTACGGTTCTCGTCGGTGACCACCCAGTCGGTCACCAGCCTCGTCTCCCATGCCTTCGGACCGTCGACGCGCAGGGCCACGGCGTCGAACACCTGCTCCACGGTGAGCGCCGCGGCCACGCCCGCCGCATCGGCCTTGGTCGGGGTGCCGAACGGACCGTTGCGCAGTTCGTATGCTCCGGATAGGTAGAAGTTGCGCCAGGGTCCGTTCTCGGATCCATACGCGAGCTGCTCGAAGGTGCTGGCCTGCAACATCTTCGCCGCCTCATGCTCCGGCTCGGCGAAGATGAGGTAGTCGAGCACCTGTGCCGCCCAGCGGTAGTCGCCCTCGGCGTAGGCGGCCCGCGCGGTCCGCAGCACTCCATCGGCCCCACCCATGGCGGCGACGTGCCGCGTGGCGGCTTCGACCGGCGGATGCTCCCACAGATGCGCCGGATTGCCGTCGAACCAGCCCATGTACCGCTGGTAGATGGCCTTCACATTGTGGCTGACCGAGCCGTAGTAACCGTGACTCGCCCAGGCGGTTTCGAGAGCGGGCGGCATGGTCATCAGCTCGGCGATCTCGGCGCCCACGTACCCCCGATTCAGCAGCCGCAGGGTCTGATCGTGCAGGTAGCCGTAGGTATCCCGTTGCAGCCCCAGCCATTCCACGATCCGCTCCGATCCCCAGGTGGGCCAGTGGTGGGAGGCGAAGGCCACCTCGGACCTGCCCCCGAACAGCTGGATGGCCTCGGTCAGATACTTGGCCCAGACGTGTGCGTCACGCACCAGCGCACCGCGCAGCGTGACGATGTTGTGCAGGGTGTGGGTCGCGTTCTCCGCCATGCAGAGTGCGCGCCGGTCGGGGAAGTAGAAGTTCATCTCGGCGGGAGCTTCCGTGCCGGGCGTGATCTGGAAGACGATCCGCACACCGTCGATCGTCTCCTCCTGCCCGGTGTGGGTGACGTCGCGGGTCGGCGGAATCAGGCTCACGGTGCCGACCGAGGTCGTCATGCCCAATCCGGTCCCGACCTGCCCTCGATCGCCGCGCGGCAGGGCCGCACCGTACATGTAGGCCGAGCGCCGCGCCATGGCCGTTCCGGCGTAGACGTTCTCCGCCACCGCGTGTTCCAGGAAGCCGCGCGGCGCCAGCACCGGCACCCGGCCCGCGCGCACGTCCTCGACGGTGACGACGCCCTGCGCGCCGCCGAAGTGGTCGACATGGGAATGGGTGTAGATCAGGCCGGTGACCGGCCGATCGCCCCGGTGGGCGCGGTACAGCGCGAGCCCGGCCGCGGCGGTCTCCACCGAGATGAGGGGATCGATCACCACAATGCCGCTATCGCCCTCCACGATGGTCATATTCGACAGGTCGAGCCCGCGGATCTGATAGATCCCCGGCACCACCTCGTAGAGCCCGCGCTTGACCACCAGCTGCCCCTGCCGCCACAGGCTCGGATGCACCGAATTGGGGCAGCCGCCCTGCAGGAAGTCGTAGGAGTCGCTGTCCCACACCGTCTTTCCCTCGGCGTCGGTGATCACTCCGGATTCCGGCGCGGCCAGGAAGCCGCGGTCGGCGTCGGCGAAATCGGCGG
>NZ_JASCXP010000617.1:0-2878 GCF_030010695.1 Nocardia sp. CC201C | reverse complement strand
AGCGGTAGCGGTCCTGCGGGCGCTTGGACAGCGCCCGGGCCAGCACGCCGTCGATGGCGCGGGGCAGGTCCGGGCGCAGCGCGCTGGGCAGGCGGGGACGCTCCTGGAGATGGCCGCGGATCACCGCCGCCGGACTGGTGCCCTCGAACGGCACACTGCCGGTGAGCAATTGGAACAGCGTGCAGGCCAGCGAGTACTGGTCGGAGCTGCCGTCCAGCGTCGCGCCGGTCAACTGCTCCGGGGAGGCGTAGGCCAGGGTGGCGGTCACGGTGCCGGTCTGGGTGAGATGACCGGTGTCGTCGCGCAGCCGGGCGATGCCGAAATCGGTGAGATACACGCGTTCACCACCCGCCCCCGCACGACCCGAGCGGGCCAGCAGGATATTGGCGGGCTTCACATCGCGGTGCAGGACGCCGATACCGTGCGCGTAGTCGAGGGCCTTGGCGGTCTCGGTGATGATCTGCACCGCGCGTAGCGGCGGCAGCTTGCCCGGATCGACGTTGGCGGCGTTCACCCCGTCGATGAACTGCATGGAGATCCACAGCTGTTCGTCCACCGCGCCGCGGTCGTAGACCGTCACGATATTCGGATGATCGAGCTGGGCGACCAGATCGGCTTCCCGGATGAACCGGGCGCGGATCTCGTCATCGGAGAACATCTCCTGATTGAGCAGTTTCAAGGCCGTCATGCGCGGCAGCCGCGGATGCTTGGCCAGGTAGACCGAACCCATACCGCCGCGGCCCAGTTCGCGCTCGATGACGTAACCGGCGAAATCTTCACCAGAGTTCAGCAACCGAGAGCCCCCCGTTTCCACGAGTCGAATCGCCAGGCAGCCTAGCAGTGTTTGCGTGCGCCGCTTCCGCGCTCACTGCGAATATATCGCCTGAACTGGGCGTTTTCGTTATCCGACCGGAATCCTGGCGATCCGGCCGGGCCGCCGGACGCGCTCCGTCGCGCACCCGAGTCAGGGGGAGGCCCGCCCGGCGTTCAGCTCGGCCCACCGCCGCACGTCCCCCCGGTCCAGGGCCACCGCCAGCAGCTCCGGGAAGCGATCGGGAGTGCACGCGAAGGCGGGGACGCCGAGGGCGTCCAGGGCGGCGGCGTTCTCGCGGTCGTAGGCGGGCGCGCCGTCGTCGGACAGCGCCAGCAGCACCACGACCTGAACGCCCGCCTCGGTCATGGCGCGCACGCGGCGCAGCATATCCGCGCGGACTCCACCCTCGTACAGATCGGAGATGAGCACGAACAGGGAGTCGGCGGGGCGGGTGATGAGCGACTGCGCGTAGGCGAGGGCGCGGTTGATATCGGTGCCACCGCCGAGTTGGGTACCGAACAGCACGTCCACCGGATCGGCGAGCCGATCGGTGAGATCCACGACGGCGGTGTCGAACACGATCAGCGAGGTCCGCAGCGACCGCATGGTCGCCAGCACCGCCCCGAACACCGACGCGTACACCACGCTCGACGCCATGGAACCGGATTGGTCGATGGCCAGCACCACATCGCGCCGCACCGCCTGCGCCTTGCGGCCGTAGCCGACCAGCCGCTCCGGCACGATGGTGCGGTACTCGGGCAGATAGGTGCCGAGATTGCGGCGAATGGTGCGGTCCCAGTCGATATCCCGCGGTTTCGGTCGCGCCACCCGCGCCGCCCTGTTCAGCGCGCCGCCCACCGCGGCGACGGTGCGGGCGGCGATGCGCCGCTCGATCTCGCGCACCACCCGCTCCACCACCATGCGGGCGGTGGCCCTGGTGGTCTCCGGCATCACCTTGTTCAGGCCGAGCAGGGTGCCGACCAGATGGACGTCCGGTTCGACCGCGTCCAAGAGTTCCGGTTCCAACAGCAGTTCGGTGAGATCCAGCCGCCGCACCGCGTCGCGCTGCATCACCTCGACCACCGTGGTCGGGAAGTACGAGCGGATATCACCCAGCCAGCGCGCCACATTCGGCGCCGAACCGCCAAGCCCGCCGGAACGCCGCCCACCCTGCCCCATGCGGGCGTCGGAGTCGTAGAGCGCCGACAGCGCCCGGTCCATGGCGGCGTCCTCGGCGCTGCCGAGCCCGCCCAGCTCTGTCTCGCCCGCCGCCCCCAACACCAATCGCCAACGCCGGGAACGGGTTTCGTCATAGTCGTGCATCGGCCAGCCTCGTGGTTCGAGTGGAGGTCACGGGTTCGGCGTACGCGTGCCAGCGTGGGGGGAAGTCAGCGACGGCTGCTCCGCGCATGGACGGTCGCCGGACTTCCCGAGGCCACCCGGCCGCGGCCGGGCACTGGCCCGAACGGTGAGCGGGGGTGCCCGCCGAATCCGGGACGGTTCTGGTGCTGGGGATCGCAGCGCTGCGTAGCGAGTCTCCGAGTCGGCCGTTCATGTGCCGGCTCCCAGGATCTCGCGGGCGGCGCGTAGTGCGATCGCACCACGTGCCGGGTCGAAATGTGCTGTCGTCCCGGCCGTGGTGACGGGCGCTCCGTGGCGGATCGCCGTGGCGATGGATCGCCGCTCACCGCTGTCGAAGTCGCCGAACGTGCGGCGCAGCAGGGGCAGGACGGCGACGAAATCCGGCTCCGCCAGGCCGACCAGCCAGGAGTCGACGAGTGTCAGCAGGTTGCGGTCGTGGACGAGCAGCAGGCCGCGCCCACCGAGGAAGCCGTCGATCCAGGCGGCCTTGTCGGTGGCGGTGCGGCCCACCGAGAGCGCGGCGGAGAATCGCCGGGCCGACTCGGCGGCGTCGATGACCTCGGCGTCGCGGAGCAGCCGCACGGCGCGGCCGACGAGACCACCGTGCACATCGTCGCGGTCGGCCAGCCCGCGCAGGGTGGTGAGCCAGGCGTTCGTGGCCCAGTCGTCGGCGCGGGTGGCCAGCGCCAGATGGACGGCATC
>NZ_JASCXP010000616.1:0-2880 GCF_030010695.1 Nocardia sp. CC201C | reverse complement strand
CTCCACCACCGGCGGCGTCTCGAGAATGTCGAGGATCCATTCCTCGGTGGCGGATTCGGCGTCGTCCTCATCGGGACGGATCCGGTTGGACAGGCGTACGCCCAAGCCGAGCAGCTGGGCGGCCTTCACCATGTCGATGGCCTCGTCGGGGCCGCAGTAATGGGTTGCGATGAGCCGCGGCTCGTCTTCGTACTCCACTTCGAGGAGCTGTTCCAGTTCCACACCCTCATCGGTTGTCATGGGGCCGGAGCGTACGCGAACGAAGTGACAATCCGCGCGGGAACCAGGTGGCGACCGCGTGACATTCGCTCAGCGCGTGAAGAACCAGGCGATGACGACCAGGACCAGCAGGGCGATCAGGGCGAGCTGGACACGAGAGCGGGGCATCAGACGGTTTCCTTGGTCGAGATCCGGCGCGGTGCGGGAGTGGTGACGACGGCTTCGCGTGCGGCGACGCGGTCGCGGCCCAGTAAGCGCAGGGCAATGCGCAGCACCCGGTCGAGCAGGTAGGCGATCCCGAAGCAGACCGGCACCATGGCGGCCAGCACGACGGCGAACTGGGGTACGAATGGCAGCCCGGCGACCCAGAGCTCGACGCCGTCCCACCAATCTGCGATCCGATGCACGGCTCCAGCCTAGGCCGAACGCGTGGCGGTGGACGAGCTGGGCCGGGTGGACCCATGATGAGGGTATGGCGTCCTATGACGAACCGGAGCCCGACGGCAACCTACGCGCCGGGTACGGCGACGCAACGGGAAGGCTTCCGGACCCGACCGGGGGCGAGTCGAGCGGCCGTGCGGCGGACCACGCGGGCGGCGGCGATCCGCGCAGCCCCTCGGAGGACGCCGGCACCGGTCCATCGGTCCCGCCCCGCGACGGCCTGGGCGACCCACCCGACGTCCCCGACGACTATCTCCCGTCCGCGTCGGGCCCGAGTCACCGCTCCATCTTCCCGCCCATCGACGACTACGCGTTCCTGTCCGACTGCGAGACCAACTGCCTGGTCGCCCGCAACGGCTCGGTGGAGTGGCTGTGCCTGCCGCGACCGGACTCCCCCAGCGTGTTCGGCGCCATGCTGGACCGCAGCGCCGGACACTTCCGCATCGGCCCGTACGGCCGCAATGTGCCCGCCGCCCGCCGCTACCTGCCCGGCGGCTTGATCGTGGAGACCACCTGGCAAACCGAGACCGGCTGGCTCATCGTGCGCGACGCGCTGGTGCTCGGCCCCTGGCACAACACCACCCAGCGCAGCCGCACCCACCGCCGCACCCCGATGGACTGGGACGCCGAGCATATGCTGCTGCGCACCGTGAAGTGCGTGAACGGCGTCGTCGAGCTGGAGATGAGCTGCGAACCGGCCTTCGAGTACCACGGGGCCCCGGCCCGGTGGGAGTACACCGGCGAGGTGTACGAGCAGGCCACCGCGCGCGGCGGTGACGACTGCCCCGCACTGACCCTCACCACCGACCTGCGGCTGGGGCTCGAGGGCCGGGAGGCCCGCGCCCGCACCCGGATGCAGGAGGGCGACCAGGTGTTCGTCGCGCTGTCCTGGTCGGAGCTGCCGCCGCCGCGCACCTTCGCCGACGCGGCGGAGAAGATGTGGCAGACCACCGAGTGCTGGCGGCAGTGGATCACCCTGGGACGCTTCCCGGATCATCCGTGGCGCGGATATCTGCAACGCAGCGCGCTCACGCTGAAGGGCCTCACCTACGCGCCGACCGGCGCGCTGCTCGCGGCGGCCACCACATCCCTGCCGGAAACCCCGGGCGGGGAACGCAATTGGGACTATCGCTATACCTGGGTGCGGGACTCCACCTTCGCCCTGTGGGGCCTGTACACACTGGGCCTGGACCGCGAGGCAGACGACTTCTTCGCCTTCCTGCACGATGTGTGCCGCGACGACAACGGGGATCCGGTTGCGCTGCAAGTGCTCTACGGCATCGGCGGGGAGCGTGAGATACGCGAGTACGAACTGCCGAATCTGTCCGGCTACGACGGCGCGCGGCCGGTGCGCATCGGCAATGCCGCCTACCAGCAGGACCAGCACGATATCTGGGGCACGCTGCTGGATTCGGTGTACCTGCACGTGAAGTCGCGTCAGCAGGTGCCGGAGACGTTGTGGCCCATGCTGGAACGGCAGGTGCAGGCGGCGATCGAGAACTGGCGCAAGCCCGATCGCGGCATCTGGGAGGTGCGCGGCGAGCCGCAGCATTTCACCTCGTCCAAGGTGATGTGCTGGGTCGCGCTGGATCGCGGCGCGAAACTGGCCGAGCTGCACGGGGAGTACGACTACGCCAAGAAGTGGCGCGATATCGCCGACGAGATCCACGCCGACGTCCTCGAGCACGGTGTCGACTCGCGTGGCGTGTTCACCCAGACCTACGGCAACGACGCCCTGGACGCCTCGCTGCTGCTGGTGGTGCTCAACCGCTTCCTGCCGCCGGACGACCACCGGGTGCGCGCCACCGTGCTGGCCATCGCCGACGAGCTCACCGAGAACGGCCTGGTGCTGCGCTATCGCACCGAGACCACCGACGACGGGCTGTCCGGCGAGGAGGGCTCCTTCACCATCTGCTCGTTCTGGCTGGTGTCGGCGCTGGTCGAGATCGGCGAACTACAGCGGGCCCGGCACCTGTGCGAGCGGCTGCTCGGCTACGCCAGCCCGCTCAAGCTCTACGCCGAGGAGATCGACACCCGCACCGGACGGCACCTGGGCAATTTTCCGCAGGCGTTCACGCATCTGGCACTCATCAACGCGGTCATGCACGTGATCCGCGCGGAGGAGTCGCACGGCGCGGGGCAGTTCAGCCCGGCGCATCCGGGACGCTGACGCGAGCGGTGGGGGGGGCGCCCCCCGGCGGTTTTTAAAATAAAACAGCC
>NZ_JASCXP010000615.1:0-2905 GCF_030010695.1 Nocardia sp. CC201C | reverse complement strand
ACGGGCGCGGGCGAGAGCAACACGCCGTGACAGCGCGGACACCAGTGCAGCGGCGTGCCCTGCACTGCCCAGCGCGCGCCGCAGCGGGCGCAGGGTTGCACCACCGGCGATCGCGTCGGCGATCGCGGAACGGAACTCACCGGACGTGTCCCCCCTTCATCTAGTAGATCTTCGCCTGTTGCTCGTCGTCGCCGGCGAGCGGACGGCCCGCCTGCTGCCAGGCGACCATGCCGCCGGAGACGTGCAGGACCTCGTAGCCGATGTGCTCGAGGTACTGGGCCACCTGGATCGAGCGACCGCCCTGGCGGCAGATCACGTACACCTGGGCGTCGATATCTATTTCGTCGGTGCGCGCCGGGACGTCGACCATGGGGATGTGGATGGCGCCCGGCGCGTGGCCGAGCCGCCACTCGTCGGGTTCACGGACGTCGAGCAGGAGGGCGGGCACGCTGTCGGTCGTGCCCCACGGCTCGGCGGCGTCGAACTCCGCGGGCACGGCGTCGATCGGTACCGAGGGGATGTCGGGGCTCGTCACCCTGTCGATCCTGCCACGGGGGCGCGGCGGCGGGGGAGTTCCATTCCGGTCGAGCGGCAGGTTATCCACATAATCCACAACCTGATCCACAGGTCGAGACCTGTCCGGAATGTCCGGCCGAGCGCCCCGGTAGGTCCCCTCCACGTGCCGGAGCGTTCGGCCGGATATCTCTTTCGACGCAGCACCGGAACGATCGGTTCCCGGTGGAACCGTAAAAAACGACAACACTGCACAAAAACGAAAATCCCCGGTTCACGCAGGCACTTTCGGTAGCCTCGGACCATGGATACGAGCAGGGGGCTACTCGACACTCTGGACACCAACGGACTCAACACCGCCCTGTCCGAGGCGACCTGCCTCGGTATACAGGTCGAACCGGCAAATGCTCGGCTACGGCTCGAACTCGATGTGCTGACCTTGCCGCTCGACGGGCCACCGCCCGCCGACTGCGCGGTTTTCCTCACCCTCTCCGGCGTCAGCCGGGTCGCCGCCTCCTTCCGTCGCCAGCAGTGGGACGACCTGGAGCCGGAAATCCTGCCCGCCACCCTCGAGACGCTCGGTGACGCGGTGCGCAGCTTCGGCGGCGGCGCACTGCACGGCTGGGAGTTCTTCGACCTCGACGACAGCAGCTGGGCGCTGTGGCGGGAACTGCTCAGCTTCGACACCGTGCTCGGTGCGGGCGAGGGCGCGCACATTCTCGAGTTCTCCCAGGAGGAGGGCATCGACCCGCGCGAACTCGATATCCGCGTGTGGTTCGACCGGGTGAGCATCCAGGACTGCCACGGCCACGAGATCCCGGTCGCGGATTTCATCGCGGGCGGCATGCGGTGGTGGGAAGCGCACGACAGGTGCGATCCCCGCACCATGCGGCCGGATATCGTGCCGGCGCTGTAGCCGGGCGCAGTTCCGCGCGACGACCTATGTGCCCGGGCCGCCGATCGGGCACCGCACGCCGGTGCCGTGGTCGGGGCAGTAGCCGCCGGGGTTCTTCGCCAGATACTGCTGGTGATAGCCCTCGGCGTAGTAGAACGCGGACAGATCCGGTAGCGCGGCGATCTCGGTGGTGATGCTGCCGTACCCGGCCGCGGTCAGACATTCCTGATACGCCGCCGCGGTCTCGTGCGCGATGTCGGCCTGCCGGTCGTCGAGAGTCAGGACGGCCGAGCGGTACTGGGTGCCGCGGTCGTTGCCCTGCCGCATGCCCTGGGTCGGATCGTGGTTCTCCCAGAACCACCGCAGAATTCCCGCGTAGTCGACGACCTCGGGGTCGAACGCGACCAACACCGCCTCGGTATGCCCCGTGCGCCCCGAACACACCTCCTCGTAGGTGGCGTTGGGCGTATAGCCCCCGGCGTATCCGACGGCGGTACTGTGCACGCCGTCGTGCAGCCAGTAGCCCTGCTCCGCACCCCAGAAACAGCCCATGGCCACCACCGCGACCTCCGTGCCCGCGGGGAACGGTGGTTTCAGCGGATGCCCGTTGACGAAATGTCGCTCCGGGACGACCAGCGGCTCGGCACGGCCGGGCAACGCCTGCTCCGGCGTCACCGGCACGGCCTGCGGCAGTCGTATGCGGGCTACGAGTTCGTCGTACCACGACATGGGTTCGATGCTACGGCAGCCGTCTCGGCCCGAAGCGGGGCCTGTTTGCGCCGGTGCTGCGCGGGCACCGTCCACTTGCTGGGATTTTCGACCGGCGCCGGAATCAGGGGGGAGCGCCCCCGGTTGCAACCGAGCGGGTGTACGAATGATGGTTGGGTGCGCTCTACACACCGAGGGCACACGGCCCCGACACTGAGGAAGGGACATCGTGGCTGAGTACACGCTGCCAGATCTGAATTACGACTACAGCGCCCTGGAGCCCCACATCTCCGGGCAGATCAACGAACTGCATCACTCGAAGCACCACGCCGCCTATGTCGCGGGCGCGAACACCGCGCTCGAGAAGTTGGAGGAGGCCCGCGAGAAGGCCGACCACGGCGCGATCTTCCTGTACGAGAAGAACCTGGCCTTCCACCTGGGTGGCCACGTGAACCACTCCATCTGGTGGAAGAACCTCTCCCCCAACGGTGGCGACAAGCCGGTCGGCGAGCTGGCCGCCGCCATTGACGACCAGTTCGGTTCGTTCGACAAGTTCCGCGCGCAGTTCACCGCCGCGGCCAACGGTCTGCAGGGCTCCGGCTGGGCCGTCCTGGGTTACGACACCCTGGGCCAGAAGCTGCTGACCTTCCAGCTGTACGACCAGCAGGCCAACGTCCCGCTGGGCATCATCCCGCTGCTGCAGGTCGACATGTGGGAGCACGCCTTCTACCTGCAGTACAAGAACGTCAAGGCCGACTACGTGACCGCGTTCTGGAACGTCGTCAACTG
>NZ_JASCXP010000614.1:0-2921 GCF_030010695.1 Nocardia sp. CC201C | reverse complement strand
TCGCCGCGATCGACGGTGAAGAAGGCGACCTCGAGTTGCCGTCCCAGATCGACGAGTTCGATGGCCGACAGCGGCACCGCGGCCACCACCCGCACCAGCCACGGCGATGGCTCGTCCCAGGCGCGCAACTCCAGATCGAGGCGCAGCACCGGATCGTCGCGGCCCGCGTAGTCGGCGGCCACCGGTGTGGCGGCCAGGACGGTGGCCCGGGCCCGGCGGCCGTCGCTCAGGATCTTGGCGATATTCGTGCGGGTTGTCTCCTCCGGCGGCGGGGCATACAGGACCACCCGGTCTTTGTCGCCCGGATCGACCCGGCAGGACACCACATCGCCCGGCTGCATCCATTCCAGATCGGATGCGCCGACCCGTTGCCGCACCCGCGTCTCGTACGGATGCCGATCCTCGAGCTGGACCCGGATCCAGAATTCGTGCTCCGGCTCCGAGCGGCGCGCCCGCACGCCCAGCACGGTCGCGGTTCCCGCGACGCCGCGCAGCAGCAGCTCGCGGCGGGCGGCATCGGACATGCCCGCATCCCGCCGGGGTAGACCGCCCGAGCCGAACTGCGAGGACAGCCGGGTGAACAGGCCCGGACGCCGCCGGGGGCGGCCGGAATCGGCCGCGGCGGCGGCGGTCTCCGACCTGTCGTGTGCGGCCGTGTTCATAGCCGTGAACCATAACCGCAGTGTGTTCGCGGCCACAGCGATACCCGCCGGTTGCCGACAGTGGCGGAGCCGATGGTGTTGCAGCGCCTACCCACTCGCGGATGCGGCCTCCGTCACGCTCTACCCTTGTCGCCATGACCTCTGCGTTCCCGACCATCCCCGACGAACTCAAGCCGGCCGACGGTCGGTTCGGCTGTGGCCCCTCCAAGGTCCGTCCCGAGCAGCTGCGGTCCCTGGTGGACACCGGCGCCTCGGTCTTCGGCACCTCCCACCGGCAGAAGCCGGTGAAGGACGTGGTGGCGCGCGTGCGCACCGGTCTGCGCGAATTGTTCTCCCTGCCCGAGGGTTACGAGGTCGTGCTCGGCAACGGCGGCACCACCGCCTTCTGGGATGCCGCCGCCTTCGGCCTGATCCGGGAGAAGTCGCTGCACCTGAGCAATGGCGAGTTCTCTTCGAAGTTCGCCGCCGTCGCCAAGGGCAACCCCTTCATCGGCGATCCGATCGTGATCAAGTCCGAGCCGGGCAGCGCTCCGGAGCCGACCTCCGATCCGTCGGTCGACCTCATCGGCTGGGCGCACAACGAGACCTCCACCGGCGTGGCCATCCCGGTCTCGCGTCCCGCGGGCTCGGAGAACGCCCTGATCGCCATCGACGCCACCTCCGGTGCGGGCGGTCTGCCGGTGAACATCACCGATGCCGACGTGTACTACTTCGCGCCGCAGAAGTGCTTCGCCGCCGACGGCGGGCTGTGGATCGCGCTCATGAGCCCCAAGGCGCTGGAGCGGGTGGAGGAGATCAAGAACTCGGGTCGCTGGACCCCGGATTTCCTGTCGCTGCCCATCGCCATCGACAACAGCACCAAGGACCAGACCTACAACACCCCGGCGCTGGCCACCCTGCTGCTGTTCGCGAATCAGATCGAATGGCTCAATGGGAACGGCGGTCTCGATTGGGCCGTGAAGCGCACCGCCGACTCCTCGTCGCGGCTGTACTCGTGGGCCGAATCCAGCTCGTACGCCACCCCGTTCGTGTCGGATCCGGCGCTGCGTTCGCAGGTCGTCGGCACTATCGACTTCGCCGATTCGGTGGACGCGGCCCAGGTCGCGAAGGTGCTGCGCGCCAATGGCATCGTCGACACCGAGCCGTACCGCAAGCTGGGCCGCAACCAGTTGCGCGTCGGCATGTTCCCGGCCATCGACCCCGAGGACGTCTCGCAGCTGACCCGGGCCATCGACTGGGTCGTAGAAAAGCTCGCCTGAGCAGTAAAAATGTGGGCGGTTCGCGGATCTTGAATCCGCGAGCCGTACCGAACGCTCTGTGACAGAATCGTTCACAGTAATGCGGCGCGGGAGTCTGTGAGCAGATTTCCGCGCCCGCGTGTCTTGACCCACGAATCTCGGAAGTGCACTACTGTTCCAGCATATGGGCGGTGTCGCGAGCCTGGCTGTGATCGAAGCAGCGATAAGGAGGTAACGGTGCGTGAACTTCGAGTGATCGGATTGACGCCCGATTCCACGCACATCGTGTGCATCGATACCGAAACCGGCCAGAAGTACCGGCTCGCCGCCGACGACAAACTGCGCGCCGCGGCGCGCGGAGACCTTGCCCGATTCGGCCAGATCGAGATCGAAACGGAAGCCACGATGCGTCCTCGCGATATCCAGGCCCGTATCCGAGCGGGTGCTTCGGTCGAACAGGTCACCGAAGAGTCCGGCATGCCCGCCAGCCGGGTGGAGCGTTTCGCCTACCCGGTCCTGTTGGAGCGGCAGCGGGCCGCCGAATTGGCGCAGAAGGCGCATCCGGTGCGCAATGACGGTCCGTCGGTGGAAACCCTCATCGAGATCGTGTCGGCGGCCTTCGCCGAGCGCGGCCACAATGTCGAGGTCGCCGAATGGGATGCCTGGAAGGACGAGAAGGGCTACTGGGTCGCGCAATTGCAGTGGCAGGCGGGGCGTTCGGTCATCGCCGCGCATTGGCGCTACCAGCCCGACGCGCACGGCGGCTCGGTGGTGCCGCTGGACGATCCGGCCTCCGATCTGATCGATCCGGATTTCGGCCGCGCCCTGCGCGGTCTGGCCACCATCCTGCCGGATCAGAACGAACCGGTCGCCGAGCCTGCGCCCGCCCCGGCCCCCGCGGCGCGCGAACGCGTGGAGTTCGAAGCGCCCGCCGCGCCCCGCGTCTCCGACCAGCAGAGCCTGGACGGCTTCTACGAGCAGCGTCCGGCGGTAGGGGACGGCACCGTTCCGGCCGCCGCCC
>NZ_JASCXP010000613.1:0-2971 GCF_030010695.1 Nocardia sp. CC201C | reverse complement strand
ATATTGCGCGCCGAGGGATTTCGGCCCCGCGCTGTGGCCGGGCACAGCCTCGGTGAGTTCACCGCGCTGGTGGCGGCCGGGGTGCTCAGCATGGATTCGGCGTTCGCCCTGGTGCGTCGGCGCGGTGAACTGATGGCCCGGGTGGCCGAGCGCACCGAGGGCGGCATGCTGGCCGTGATCGGGCTGCCCGCCGCGGCGGTGGAACGCGCCTGCGCCGAGCACACGGGCACGGGGGTCGCCGAGGTGGCCAACTACAACGACGCCGACCAGACCGTGGTGTCGGGGCACCGCGCCGCGCTCGCCGAGGTGGCGGGGGCGGTGCGCGCGGCCGGTGCGCAGAAGGTCGTGCTGCTGGAAGTCGGCGCGCCCTTCCACTGTTCGCTGATGTCGGCGGCCGAGGCGGAGTTCGCCGACGAGCTGGCCCGGCACAACTTCGGACCCGCCCGGCTGCCGGTGATCAGCTCGGTCACCGGCGCGGTGCTGGCCTCCGGCGCCGATGCCCGCGGGTTGCTGCGCCGGCAGCTGGCCTGCCCGGTGCGCTGGACCGAGGTACTCGCCGCCGCCGAACGGCACGGCGCCACCGCCTATCTGGAGGTGGGTCCCGGCCGGGTGCTCACCGGCTTCGCCAAGCACACAGTCGACAACCGCACGGTGCTCAGCACCGGCGACGCGCGCCGCATCGACGCGGCGATCCGTGAGATTCGCGATCAGGAAGGAACCCTGTCATGACCACCGAGACCTCCGCGCAGACCCTCGCGGCCGTCCAGCAGTCCGTCGCCGAGGCGGTCGGCCTCGACATCGACGAGGTGGAGCCCGATGCCACCGTGCTGGGCGAGCTGGGGGCCGAATCCATCGACCTGCTGGACATCCTGTTCCGGATCGAGCGCAAGGTCGGGGTGAAGATCCAGGCCGCCGAGATCGCCGAGCTGCTGCAGGGCGATCTGACCGACGAGGAGTGGGAGGACGCCGATGGCGTGCTCACCGCCGCGGGACTGGCGCAGCTGGCCACCGTCCTACCACAGATCGACCAGGCGGAGCTGGCGGGCAAGATCACCGCTGACCAGGTGATGACCCTGTTCACCGTGCGTAACCTGGCCGAGATGACGTCCGCGCGCGCGGCGCTCGCGGCGGACGTGAGCTGAGATGACCGCCGGGCGGGTGGAGACGGCCCCGGGAGCTCGCTCCCGGGTCGGTATCGGGGTGGATATCGCCGCGGTGGAACAGGTACGGACGCTGCTGTCCGACCAGCCCGCGCTGGCGGCGGAGATCTTCACCGACCGCGAACTCGCCTACGCGCACGGGCGTCGCCGCCGCGCGGAACACCTGGCCGCGCGGTTCGCCGCCAAGGAGGCGGTAGTCAAGGCGTTCGGAGCCGGAATGCCTTGGCGCGATATCGAAGTCGTCAACTCCACCAGTGGCCGGCCGCGCCTGCGGCTGTCGGGGGTGGCGGCGACGGCGGCCGCGGCGCGCGGGGTGGAGGCCATGGACGTCTCGCTGTCCCACAGTGGTGGCTTCGCCATCGCGGTGGTCGTGTTCACCTTTTCCGAGGAGGAGTCGATATGACGCTGTCCGACCGAGTCGCCCTGGTCACGGGTGGTTCGCGGGGTATCGGGCGGGCCACCGCCCGGCTGCTCGCCCGGCGGGGCGCCGCGGTGGCGGTGAACTACCGCAGCGCCGACGACGCGGCGAAGGAGGTGGTCGAGGAGATCACGGCGGCGGGCGGCCGAGCCGTCGCGCTGGCCGCGGACGTCTCCGACCCGGAGCAGGCGCAGGAGCTGGTAACACGCTGCGTCGAGAGCCTCGGCGGTCTGCACATCCTGGTCAACAATGCCGGAATCGCCAGGGACGGGCTGATATTCGATATGGACCCGGACGCGTGGCTGGATGTGATGCGGGTCAACTTCGGTGGGGTCTTCAACTGCACCCGGGCCGCCATGGCGCACCTCATGGGCCAGCGTGACGGTGTGATCGTCAATGTCTCCTCGGTCATGGGCGATCGGGGCTGGATCGGCCAGTCCAACTACTCCGCGTCCAAAGGTGCCATCAACTCCTTCACCTATTGCAGTGCCGTGGAACTCGCGCGCTTCGGGGTCCGGGTCAATGCCGTATTGCCGGGCTTCTCGCCGACCGAGCTGATCGGCGATCTGGTCGAGGGCGGCGGGGTCAAGAAGCTGGAACGCCAGATTCCGATGCGTTCGCTGGCCGAGATCGAGCAGATCGCGGAGGTGATCGCCTTCCTGGCCGGGCCGGGGGCGAGCTACATGACCGGCGCGCTGGTGCGCGCCGATGGCGGATTCGGTGCACAACTCGGCCTCGGGCGAATGGCCTGAGCGCGCGAAAGGCAAGGCAGAACAATGCGATTCCATCTGATCGACCGGATCGACGACTGGGTCGGCGACACCGGCGCCCGCGCCCGGAAACTCACCTCGGTCACCGAGGACTACTGGCTGCGTGACGATTCCGGACGCCTGACGATGCCATCCACCCTGGTGTTGGAGGCGGTGTGCCAGACCGCCAGCTGGCTGGTGCTGCTCAGCAGCGGATTACACCGCCGTGCCACCCTGCTCGGCATGGACGAGGTGGTCTGCCACGGCGACGTGGTGCCCGGTGACGTGCTGCACCTCGAGGTGAGTGTTCGGTCCGCCGCCGACACCGCCGCCGTGATCGACGGCGCCGCCCGGGTGGACCGGCGGCCGGTGCTCACCGCTTCCGGAATTCTGTGCGGCATATCCGACGCCGATGCCCTGGAACACGCGGAGGCCATCGAACGCATGGCCCGGCTGTTGCGCGGACGGGAGCTGGTGGCATGAGGCGGGTCGTGATCACCGGCATCGGGGCGGTGACGCCGCTCGGCCTCGACGCCGCCACCACCTGGCGCAACCTGGTCGCAGGAAATAGCGGCGTCGGTCCGCTGACCGTCTTCGACAGCACCGGGTTCCCGGTCCGCATCGCCGGGCAGGTCCGCGACTTC
>NZ_JASCXP010000612.1:0-2975 GCF_030010695.1 Nocardia sp. CC201C | reverse complement strand
GGGGGGGGGGCGGGGGCTGCGCCGCAGACGCCGATGGGTTTGGCGAGGGCGTGGCCGGCGGCGGCGGTGCGGGCGACCAGGTGGAGGACGGCGGGCTGCCAGGGGTCGGTGAGGGTGGCGAGGTGGGGGGACATGCGGTCGGCGGCCATGGTGTACTGGGCCAGGTCGTTGGTGCCGATGGAGGCGAAATCGACGTGGGTGAGCAGGGTTTCGGCGAGCAGGGCGGCGGCGGGGACCTCGATCATGATGCCGGGGGTCAGGGCGCGGGCGCGGGCCTTGGCCGCGAAGGATTCGGCTTCGGCGGCGGTGGAGATCATGGGGGCCATCACCCAGGGGGCGGTGCCGCGGTCGGCGGCGGCCAGGGCGATGGCGTCGAGTTGGCGGTCGAGCAGACCGTCGTCCAGGAGAGCGGTGCGGATACCGCGCACGCCGAGGGCGGGGTTGGCCTCGTCCGGATGCGAGGCGAAGCGCAACGGCTTGTCGGAACCGGCGTCGAGGGTGCGGATCACCACCTTCGCGTCCGGGTAGGCGTCGAGGACTTCGCGGTAGACGGCGGCCTGTTCCTCGATACTCGGCTCGGATTCGCGGTCCAGGAAACACAATTCGGTGCGGAAGAGGCCGATGCCCGCGGCGGGGGTGCGGCGGGCGGCGCGGGCGCTCGCGCCGTCCTGCACATTGGCGAGGATGTCGACGCGGTGGCCGTCGGCGGTGCCGCCGGGACCCGACCAGGCGGCGGCGCGGGCCGACGCGGCGCGGTGGTCGGCGGCCGCGGTCGCGGCGGCGTCCGGGTCGGGGTGCACGGTGACCCGACCCGTGGTGCCATCGAGCAGCACCTGCGCTCCGACCGGCACCTCGTCGAGTCCGGCGACCGCTACCAGGGACGGAATACCGAGCTGGCGGGCGATGATCGCGGTGTGGCTGGTCGGGCCGCCGAGTGAAGTAGCCAGGCCGACAATGACATTCGGGTCGAGTCCGGCGGTGTCGGCGGGCGCGAGGTCGGTGGCGAGCAGGATCGACGGCCGATCGGGGAGTGTGATGCCCGGTTCGGGCGCGCCGGTCAGTTCGGCCACCACCCGATCGCGGAGGTCGTAGAGGTCGGTCACGCGTTCGGCCATGCGGCCGCCGAGCCGGGTGAACATCTCGGCGAACTGTTCGATGGCGGCCGTCGTCGCCGCGGCGGCGGGTCTGCCCGTGGCGATGGATTGTTCGGCGACGCCGAGCCAGCCGCGATCGACGGCCATGGCCGCGTTCGCGGCGAGAACCTCCGCCGCCGCTCCGTCGGCCCGGGTCGCGCGGTCGCGTAAACGCTGCGCGACGGTCGCCGACGCCGCGCGCAGTCGCTCCGCCTCCGGTGCCCGATCGGACTCGGCGATGCTGTCCGATGCCGTCTCGATCCGAACTCGTTCCACGGGCCGAACCACCGGGGCCACAACCACGCCGGCCACCGCCGGTATGCCCGTGAGCACTATAGATCCGGCTTGCTCCGGCAGTGATACAGACATGGAATCCTCCTTCACGCTGTGATCCAGGCTACGGACATATACTTGACAAAACAACACATACAGGCATAAAACAACAGAAAGCAACATCGAGTCTGGAGGTCGGATGTACGCCGAGGAGCGGCAGCAGGCCATTGCCGCGCTGGTCGGGGAACGCGGGCGCGTCTCGGTCACGGAGCTGGCCGAGCAGTACGGCGTCACCACCGAAACCGTGCGCCGCGACCTCGCGGTACTCGACCGCATGGGGCTGCTGCGCCGGGTGCACGGCGGCGCGGTCCCGGCGGCGGCGCTCACCGCCATCGAACTGGGCACCGGCGAGCGCGAGCACAGCCGCGCGGCCGAGAAGGACCGAATCGCCAAGGCGGCCTTGGACTTCCTGCCCCGCACCGGTGGCAGCGTGCTCTTCGACGCGGGGACCACCACCGCGCGGGTGGCGGCGCTGCTGCCCGCCGATCGCGACCTCGTCGCGGTGACCAATTCGGTGCCGATCGCCGCCCGCCTGTCCGGCTACACCGCGGTGCGCCTGCAACTGCTGGGCGGTCGGGTCCGCGGTCTCACTCAGGCGGCGGTCGGCCCGGAGACCCTGCGCATGCTCGGTGATCTGCGCGTCGATGTGGCGTTCATCGGCACCAACGCGCTGACCGGCGGGCACGGCCTGTCCACCCCGGATCCGGATGAGGCCGCCGTCAAGCGCGCCATGGTCGCCGCCGCGCACCGCGTGGTGGTCGTGGCCGATTCCAGCAAGATCGGGCGGGAGGATTTCGTGCGCTTCGCGGCGATCGAGGAGATCGACGCCCTGGTGACCGATGACGAACTGCTGCCCTCGGTGCGCAACGAGTTGTCCGAGTACGGCATCGAGGTGGTGACGGCATGATCGTGACACTCACCGCCAATCCGAGTGTGGACCGCACCGTCACACTGGCCGAACCGCTGCGGCGCGGGGGAGTGCAGCGAGCCCTGGGCGCGACCGTGCAGGCGGGCGGCAAGGGCGTCAATGTCTCCCGGGTGGTCGCCACGGCGGGTGCGGCGACCGTCGCCGTGCTGCCCGGCAGCGAAGGCGATCCCGTATCGCGTGACTTGGCCGCGGCGGGTATCGACCATCGCGTGGTGCCCGGCGGCGGCCCGATCCGCACCAATGTCGCCATCACCGAAATCGACGGCACCACAACGAAGATCAACGAACCGGGCGCGCCCCTGGACGAGGAGCGCCGCCGCGCGCTGACCGAACTGCTGGTCGAACTGTCCGCCACCGCGAGCTGGATCGTCCTGTCGGGTTCGCTGCCGCCCGGCGTTCCCGCGGACTGGTACGTGGAACTGGTGCGGCGGCTGCGCGGCCCGAGGATCGCCGTCGATACCTCGGACGCGCCACTGATCGCCCTGGCGCGTCGCTTCGATGCGGCCGCACCGGCCTTGATCAAACCCAACAGCGAGGAGCTGGCCCAGCTCACCGGAGCCGATCCGGAGCGGTTGCACGAC
>NZ_JASCXP010000611.1:0-2980 GCF_030010695.1 Nocardia sp. CC201C | reverse complement strand
GGCTCAGGATTCGGCGCGGGCCGATGGTCGGGCCGACCCGGATCGCGGTCGGGGACCGGACGTTCCGGACCGTCGCCGGGGTGCTGTGGACCCGGGCGGGAGATCTCCACGGCGGTGGGCGCCGCCGCGGTCGCCGGAATGGCGACGGCGGCGAGCGGAATGGCCGTCAACGCGGCCGCGAACGTGGCACGCCCGATCACCCGGCGGCGTCCGGAGTTCCTCGTGAATCGCATCGGAGTCCTTTCGGTCTGATCCGTACCGCCGTGGCAGCGGTCCGTGCGATCCATGAGAATCCGCCGAGCTGTGCCCGCGGTCCGATGGAGCTGGGAGTCCGCTGGGAGCGTCAGCGCAGCGCGCGGGGGAGCAGATCCCACACGTGGCTGTTCTCGTTGACGGTGGCCGCCGTGCGACGCCCGCTGCGCGAGTACAGGATTCGGGTGACCGAGCAGTAGTCGATCGGAAAGGTGAGCGGGCGTTCGAGGCCCAGCACATCCTGCAGCAGCACATTGATCACACCGCCGTGCGCGAAGGCGACCACCGTATCGGTGTGGTCGGCGGCGGCGGTGATCGCCGCGACCGTGTCCAGCACCCGGGCGCGGAAGGCGTCGGCGTCGATCTGCTCGGGGATGTACCCGGCCTTGATCCGCTCGTACACCTGCTGGAATTCGCGTTGCGCGTCCTCGATGGGGATGTACACCGGCAGGTCGCGATCGTATTCGGCGAGACCGTCGCAGATGTCGATCGCCAGGCCCAGCTTCTCCGCGGTGGGCCGCGCGGTTTCGCGGGCGCGCAGCTGCGGGCTGCTCACCACCCGGGCCACCCGGTGCGGGGCGAGCACTCCCGGAACCCGCCCGGCCTGCTGGACGCCGATCTCGGTGAGGTCGGGATCGGCCGCCACGGCGGTGCCGTGCATGTCTGGGGCGGTGCCGTGCATGTCTGGAGCGGCGGTGCCGTGGATGCGCTGCGGCTGGGCGTGACGGACGAGGATCAACTGCACGTCTCCTACTGTGCCGTACGCCCGGCCCGGACCTCCGGCCCGGGCCGGCCCCGCCCCTACTTCTTCTTGCGCTGGGTGACCAGGTAGACGATGCCGAGAATCAGCACCACCAGCCCGATGCAGCAGATCGCGCCGAAGATCAGCCCGCCCTTGCCGCCGCTCTTCTTGCGCTTGGCCTGGTGCTCGAGCGCGGCGGTCCAGGTGTCGGGACTGGCCCAGACCGAGTGGTCGAGCAGATTCGCCTGGGTCATCAGGTCCAGGTAGTACATGTGGGAACCCCCGTTCGGTTCGCGACCCGTGGCACGGGCCGATCGTCGAACGGTAGTCGTGCCCGGGCCACGTCGCGTTAATACGCGCAGGTCAGGCCGCGACATACCGCGCGACACGGGATTCTGCCATCATCGTGAATCGCTCTGCGCGGTACGCGGTTTCACCAGCGGGAAGGGCAGTGTCTCGCGGATGCTGCGCCCGGTGAGCAGCATGACCACGCGATCGACGCCGACGCCGAGTCCGCCGGTGGGCGGCATGGCGTGCTCGAGCGCCTGCAGGAAGTCCTCGTCCAGCTCCATGGCCTCCGGATCGCCGCCCGCCGCCAGCATGGACTGCTCGGTGAGCCGTCGACGCTGTTCGAGCGGATCGGTCAATTCGCTGTAGGCGGTGGCGAGTTCGACACCCCAGGCCACCAGGTCCCAGCGCTCGGTGACCCCGGCGATATGCCGGTGGGCGCGGGTCAGCGGGGAGACCGAGGTGGGGAAATCGATGTAGAAGGTGGGCTCCTCGGTGTGGGATTCCACCAGGCGCTCGTACAGTTCGAGCACGAGCTGGCCCTCGTCCCAACCGAGTTGGTAGGCCACCCCGGCCTTGTCGCACAGCAGCCGCAGCCGCTCCACATCGGTGTCGGGCGTGATGGTTTCGCCGAGCGCCTGGGAGACCGCGCCGTGCACGGTCTTGACCGTCCACTCGCCGGAGATATCCACCTCGGTGTAGCCGCCGTCGCTGTCGGGCCGCAGCGCCACCATCCTTCCGTTGGCCGCCACCGCCGCCTGCTGGACGAGCTGGCGGCAGGCGTGCATCATGCGCTCGTAATCACTGTGCGCCTCATAGGCTTCCAGAATGGTGAACTCGGGATTGTGGCTGTAGTCCACGCCCTCGTTGCGGAAGACGCGGCCGAGTTCGAAGACCTTCTCCATGCCGCCCACGCACAGCCGCTTGAGGTACAGCTCCGGCGCGATGCGTAGGTACAGGTCCAGATCGTAGGCATTGATGTGGGTGGTGAACGGGGTGGCGTTGGCCCCGCCGTGCACCTGTTGCAGCACCGGGGTTTCCACCTCCAGGAACCCCCAGCCGCCGAGGGTGTCGCGCAGGGAGCGCACCACCGCGCTGCGCTTGGTGAGCAGCTCGCGGGTCTCGGAGTTGACCGCCATGTCCACGTAGCGCTGCCGCACCCGCGCCTCGGGATCGGCCAGGCCTTTCCACTTGTCCGGCAGCGGATGCAGGCATTTGCCGATCATGCGCCAATCCTGCGCCAGCAGCGACAGCTCGCCGCGGCGGCTGCGGCCGATCTGCCCGCTCACCTCGATCAGGTCGCCGAGATCGAAGAACTCGTCGAATTCGGCGGCGCGACCGGTGCCGACCCGGCCGCGGTCGATCATCAACTGGATCTCGCCGGACCAGTCGCGCAACAGCGCGAACACGACGCCGCCGTAATCGCGAATTCGTAACAGCCGCGCGCACACTCGCACCGTGGTGCCCTGCGGCGACCGCCGGGCGGCGGCGATGGTGTGCGTCGGCGGATAGGCGACCGGGTAGGCGTCGATGCCGCGTTCGGTGAGCCGCCGCAACTTGTCCATGCGCACCCGGACCTGCTCCGGACGCCGCGGTCCCGGATCGGCCGCGGCGTCCTCGGCCGGATCGGGCGCGCTGCCGTCGGCGTGCAGGCCGGTGATGGTGTCGGGCACCGCGGAGGTCACGCCGGTGTGCCGG
>NZ_JASCXP010000610.1:0-2987 GCF_030010695.1 Nocardia sp. CC201C | reverse complement strand
CCCGTCGCCGCACCGTACGCGCCCGCTGTCCGTGCCACCGGCCGCGACGCCGGTCCGGGTACCCGCTCATGCTGTGTCCTTTCCGGCATGAGCGGGGCGCTGCGTGGTTACGCTGTGCTGCCGCCTCCGCGCCTGACCGCTCATACCCCTGCCGCCCGCAAGATCTCGTCGATATCGCGCGCGGTGCGCCCGCCCAGCGAATCCGCCTGTGCCGCACCGCGCAGCACCCGATTGCAGCCGCGCTCCAGCAGCGATTCGACCTTCCCCCACACCGGCGTCACCGCGAGGTGCCGGGAGTGCGCGGGCCCCTCGGTGAAGACCTCCAGGTTGCGGATTCCGGGATGGGCGGCGGCGAACCCCGCCGAACCCATTGCGGAATTCAGCACCGGCACGAACAACCCGGATCGCGCGATGATCTCCTGGCCTTCCGGCCCCGTCGCGAATTTGACGAACTCCCAGGCTTGTTCGCGACGCGGGCTGTCGGCCGCGATGGCCAGCCCGGTGGTGCCCACATCGGTGATGGCGGCGGGGCCGCCGTGCGGGCCGACCGGCAATACGGTGACATCGAAGTCCAGCCCGTCGCGATCGACGAACTCCGAGTACAGCCAGTGCCCGCCCAGCAGCATGGCGGCCCGACCGCGAGCGAAAAGGTCGGGGGCCGACACGGATTGCTGATCGGCGGCGCGCGGCGCGACCCGATGCCGCACGGCGAGATCGGCATAGAATTGCAGTCCGGCCGCGAAGCGCGGATCGCCGATATTGGTCCGGGTGGGCGCGACCGGCGGGCTGAACCACTCCGCCCCGTTGTTCATGCCGAAGCAGGCCGCCGAATAGTAGGGCACCCAGGCGTCCGCGAATCCCCACTGCCGCACCCGCCCGGAACCGTCGCGAAGCGTCAAGGCCCGTGCGGCGGCCAGGAACTCGTCGAAGCTCCAGGCGTCCGTCCAGCGCGTGGGCGCACGGACCCCGGCCTGGTCGAACAGCCGCCGGTTGTAATAGAGGAACACCCCCGACCACTGCTCCGGCAGCGCGTACCGCCCGCCCCGCCAGACGAAGGTGTCCCGCAGCGGCGCGTACCCGTCGTCGGCCAGCCGGGCCGCGTGCGCGGGCTCCCGGTCGAGGAATTCGCTCAGGTCCGCCAGTACGCCGCGGTCGGCCAGCCCGGCGTAGAGCAGTTCCCACGCCATGAGCACATCCGGGCATTTCCCGCCCGCGCAGTAGGTCAGCATCTGTTGCAGCGGGTCTGGTCCGGACATGATGGTGCGAATCGCGATATCGGGTCTGCGCCTGCGGAATTCGTCGATGATGAGCAGCCGGGCGCGCGCCTCCTCCGGCCGGGCCTGGAAGAAGAAGGTGACCGCGTCGTCGGAGTCGCCGCCGCAGCCCGCGGTCAGCAGCGGCAGGGCCAGACCCGCGCGGAGTACGGTCCGTCGCGGTACGACCGCGCCCGGCCGTTCACCGACCTTCCCGACCCCGCTCAGCATCACTCCTACCGTTGGTCGCAGAAAACAGACCGTTCGTCGGACCGAGTGACGCAGATCCCACGGCGCATGGCAGCATACGTTCGGCCTCCAGCGGAAGCGTGGTGAAACGCCGACAGGCGGCACCGCGTCCGGTCCGACCACAAGTCGGCTTCGCTGGGCGGCCTGTTTCCGTAATGCACCGCAGTACCGCACGGGAGGGTTGTCGACATGGCGACCATCGAATACCTCCGGACGGATCCCGCCCTACCTCCGGTGGGCATCGTGGACCGGTCCCCGCTGACACCCGCCAAGAAGGGCATCTTCCTCGCGATAGCCGTCCTCGGCGCGATCGCCTGGGCGATCGTGGCCTTCATGCGCGGCGAGAACGTGAACGCGGTGTGGATCGTGGTCGCCGCCGTGTCCACCTACATCCTCGCCTACCAGTTCTACGCCCGGCTGATCCAATGGAAGATCACCAAGCCGCGCGACGACGTCGCCACTCCGGCCGAGGCCATGGAGAACGGCAAGGACTTCATGCCGATGGACCGGCGGGTGCTGTTCGGGCACCATTTCGCCGCCATCGCGGGCGCGGGTCCGCTGGTCGGTCCGGTGCTGGCGGCGCAGATGGGTTATCTGCCCGGCACCATCTGGATCATCGTGGGCGTGGTGCTCGCGGGCGCGGTGCAGGACTATCTGGTGCTGTGGGCGTCGTCCAAGCGGCGCGGCCGGTCGCTGGGCCAGATGGCCCGCGACGAACTGGGGCCGGTCGGTGGCGTGGCCGCCATCGTGGGCGTGCTGGTGATCATGATGATCCTGCTGGCGGTGCTCGGCATCGTGGTGGTGAAGGCCCTGGCCGCCACCGAGAACCCGGTCACCGGCGTCCTCGAGGGCGGCAGCCCGTGGGGCGTGTTCTCCATCGCCATGACCATTCCGATCGCCCTGTTCATGGGCATCTACCTGCGGTTCGTGCGGCCGGGCAAGGTCGGCGAGGTGTCGGTGATCGGCTTCACGCTGCTCATGCTCGCCATCGTCTCGGGCAACTGGGTGGCCGAATCCGGCTGGGGCCGCGACTGGTTCACGCTGTCCGCCGCCACCATCGGCTGGCTGCTCATCTTCTACGGCTTCTTCGCCTCGGTGCTGCCGGTGTGGCTGCTGCTCGCCCCGCGCGATTATCTGTCGACCTTCATGAAGATCGGCACCATCTTCCTGCTGGCCGCGGGCATTCTCATCACCATGCCGGTGCTGAAGGCCCCCGCGGTCTCGGAGTTCGCGAGCAACAGCGACGGTCCGGCCTTCGCGGGCAGCCTCTTCCCGTTCCTGTTCATCACCATCGCCTGTGGTGCGCTGTCGGGTTTCCACGCGCTGGTGTCCTCGGGCACCACCCCGAAGCTGCTGGAGAAGCAGTCGCAGGCGCGGATGATCGGCTACGGCGGCATGCTCATGGAGTCGTTCGTGGCCGTGATGGCCATCGTCACCGCGAGCATCATCGACCAGCATCTCTACTTCGCCATGAACGCCAGCGGC
>NZ_JASCXP010000609.1:0-2988 GCF_030010695.1 Nocardia sp. CC201C | reverse complement strand
CGCTCCTGAAGGTCTCGAAGGGCATTCACCCGTGTAGACGAGGCAGGTCGATGAATCTCATCGAGAATCGAGCCTGCTTCTCCTCCGTGCGTGTTGTATCCGCGTGGAGACCGCAGCGTTCGATGTGACATGCGGCTAATACATGTTTAGATGCGCATATTTCCATGTAGGTATTTTTTACCTGCGAATGCAAGGGAGTCCGGCTCCAGCTCCGGCTGCTACGCCGCGAGGGCCGCTACCGCGGCATCGGCCGTCATCGCGCTGTGCGCGCCGCCGAATAGGACGACATGGATGAGCAGCGGGTGGAGTTGATGCAGCGGAATGCGTTGCCGCCAGCCCTCTCCCAGCGGTGCGTACTCGTCGTACGCGGCGCGGATGCGGTCCAGGTGCGGTGCGCCGAAGAGGGCGAGCATGGCCAGGTCGGTTTCGCGGTGGCCGCCGTGGGCGGCCGGGTCGATGAGCATCGCGCGGCCGTCGGTCCAGTGCACATTGCCCGACCACAGGTCGCCGTGGATCCGGCTGGGCGGTTCGGCGGGGCCGGCGAGGGTGCCGATGCGGTCGATGACGGTTTCGATCAAGCGGACGCCGTCGCGGCCCAGGTGGGGTGCGGCGGCGGGTAGGTAGGGCGCGAGGCGGCGCTCGGCGTACCAGGGACCCCACTCCCCCGCCGTCGGCGTGTTGTCCAGGGGCAGGGTGGCGATGCGGCCGGGCCAGGGCGCGCCGAAGTGGTCCGGTGCGGCGGCGTGCAGGGCGGCCAGGTCGCGGCCGAAGCGTTCGGCGGCGGCCGAGGATGCCGATTCCGGTGGCAGCCACGGCAGTACGAGTACGCGGGCGTCGACGGCGAGCACGGCGGGAACGAGACCGCCGGGATCCGCGGCGGCGAGCCAGCGTAGTCCGGCCGCTTCCGCGCCGAAGACCCCACTCCCCTCTCCCACGCCCGGCCCGATCGCGCCACCGTCGGGTGCGTTGTGGCCCGGGACTCTCCCGGTCGAGCCCTCGTCGACTGCGCTGTCACCCGCGACTCCCCCCGCCTCGCCCTCGTCGAGTGCGTTGCCACCCGCGACTCCCCCGGCCGCGCCGTCGTCGCGCGCGTTGTTGCCACCCGCGACTCTGTGGTCCGGGGCATCGCCGTCCGGGATGTCGTCCGGGGCGTTGTCGAGGGCTTTGACGAAAATGGCTCGGCCGTCGGCGGTTTCACCGCGATACAGGCTCCATGCGTGGCTGTGCCCGATCCGCCGCAGGGCGACGGACGCCCGCAGGAGGGCGGCTACGTGCGCGGTCACGTCCATGTGGGTCATTCTGCGGTGACGGCGATGCGGTCGCGCAGCAGGGTGGCGGTGGCCGGATCGGCGGGGAAGAAGGCTTCGATGGCGAGTTCGGCGACGGTGACGTTCATGGGGGTGCCGAAGACGGTGGTGATGCTGATGAGCGACAGGTCGTGGCCGTCCAGGCGCAGGCGCAGTGGTACCACGGCCTGGTCGGGATCGGGTAGCCCGGGGTGTTCCTCGCCGCCGGGGTAGGCGCGCAGTTCGTCGCGCAGCGCGGTGAGTTCGGGCGCGCCGCTGACGTCGATCTGGCGTTGCAGGCGTTCGAGGATGTGGCCCCGCCATTCGGGGAGATTGGTGATGCGTGGGGCGAGGCCGTCGGGGTGCAGGCTCAGGCGTAGCGCGTTGATGGGTTGGGTGAGCAGTGCCGGGTCGACGCCGTCGAGGAAGAGGGCGATGCCGGCGTTGGCGTCGACCATGTTCCAGTTGGCGTCGACGGCGAGGGCGGGGTGGGGTTCGTGGCCGGTGAGGACCTGGCGGAGCACGGTGCGGATGGGTGCCATGGCGGGGTTGTCGAGCGCCGGTTCGGTGTAGACGGGGGCGTAGCCGGCGGCGAGCAGCATGCGGTTGCGTTCCCGCAGGGGGATGTCGAGTTCGTCGGCGAGGTGCAGCAGCATGGCGCGGCTGGGGGTGGCGCGGCCGGTCTCGATGAAGGAGAGGTGGCGGGTGGAGGTTTCGGCGCGGCCCGCCAGTTCGAGTTGGCTGAGGCGGCGGGTGGTGCGCCAGTGCCGGAGCAGGTCGCCTGCGGTCTGCGTTGCCATGGGTTCGATCGTACGAATCGGTCAGCGGCGCAACCATTGCCCGACGGGTGTGCGGGTGGGTGGCGACGCGTGCCGTCACCCACCCGGGTCAGCCGGTGAGGGCGGGGCAGGCGCGTTGCAGGGTCTCCCAGACGCGCTCGGGCGCCCGGAATTCGGGGTCGGAGCGGTAGATCTCGGCGATGGCCGTGGCGGTGTCGAGTTGGCGGGCGGCGGTGTCGAGCGTGTCGGCGGGGATGGGTGGGTGCGCGCCCGGCAGGGTGCTGAAGGTGGGGTGGGCGGGGTCGAGGATGCCGTAATCGATGCTGGAGTCGATCTGGCGGTCGCAGCGGCAGGGGTTGGCGCGGTCGACGAGTCCGCAGCGGTCGGCGATGATGCTCCGCATGGTGCGGCGGGCGCGGGCCAGGCGCTGCCGGTAGGCGGCGCGGGTGATGCCCAGGGCTTGTGCGCCTTCGCTGTCGGGGAGGCCGATGAGGTCGCCGAGCAGGTAGGTGATGCGCAGGTCGCGGGTGAGGGCGAGCAGCATGCCGTAGGTGCAGGCGAGTCGGACTTCGCCGGCGAGCAGCCGGAAGGTGGCTTCGTCGAAGTGGTCGGCGGGGGTGGGGGCGAGGTTGCGGTCGATCCAGTCGGCGAAGGGTTCGGGTCCGGCGACGCTGAGTTCGATCGGGCCGCGCGCGGTGCGCAGCAGGTAGCGCGAGGCGATGGTGTACACCCAGGTGGTGAGTTTGGAGCGGCCCTCGAATTCCGACAGGTGGGTGACGACGAGGATGAGGATTTCCTGGGTGGCGTCGGCGGCGGCTTCCGGGTCGGAGCTGAAGCGCAGGGCGAGCCGGTAGATCAGGTCCTGGAGTTCGCGGCAGAGCTGTTCGAGGGCGTCGGCGTCTCCGGCGACGGCCCGGGGGGGC
>NZ_JASCXP010000608.1:0-3000 GCF_030010695.1 Nocardia sp. CC201C | reverse complement strand
GGGCGGAGGCGGCGTGCTGCACGGCGGCCTGGGCGCGCTCGAACTCCTCGGCGCGCTGGTCGACGGTCTGGCTGGCCTTGGTGGCCTTGTCGCGGTGCACGGCGGCCGAGGTCTCCAGGCGGCGCACCGCGTCGGCGAGGTCGTCGAGTTGCTGTTTGCCCTCGTAGGCGCTGGAGCGCTGGAGGGTTTCGCGGTCGGCGAGGGCCTGCTCGTAGGCGCGGTCGGCATCGTCGGCGCGGGTTTCGGCGGCGGCTCGTTCGGTGTCGCGGCGCTGCCGCAGCGCCGAGGCGGCGTGCAGGGCGGTGGCCGCGTGGGTGACCGCGTCGAGTCGGGTGCGCACCTGGTCGACGTCGGTCTTCGCCTGTACCGCAAGGTATTTGCGGTACACGGTGACGAAGGTGCGGGTGGCGGTGTCGGCCTGCACCAGGCCCTCGAGGGTGCGGCCCACCTCCTCCATATCGCTGAAGGAGCGGGCGGCGTCGAGGATCAGCTGCTCATCGAGCGGGCGCAGGCCGTCGGTGAGTGCCTGCGACAGTCCGCGCGGGTCCAGGTTCTTCGCCAGCTGCGGGCGGCGCAGCGTGAGGATGAGATTGATGAGCTGGTCGTAGCGCTGCTGCCCGAGCCCGAACATGCGGGCGTCGATGGCGGCTCGGTACTCCACCGGCCGGTCCACGATGGCGTCGGTCCCGATCTGCTCGGCCAGCTGCTTGCGGGTCAGCGGCCGGTCCTCGGAGTCCAGCAGGGAGAAGTCCACGCCCACCCGGCCGTCCGCGACGAAGTACCAGCGCGTCACCTTGTCGGCGGAGCGGGTGGCGCGCATCCCGATGCCGACGGTCACCACCTCGGGGTCGGCCCAGCTGCCGCGCGCGAACTCCATCCATACGTACGAGTACGCCGATTCCTGTTTGCGGTACAGCAGATTCGACTTCATGGTGCGCTCTTCGCCGGCGAACGGATTCAGCCGCCGCGGCTCGATGCGCCCGTCCAGCACGAACGGGAACAGCACCTCGAGCGCCTTGGTCTTACCCGAGCCGTTGGGTCCGCGCAGCACCAGTCGCCCGTCGGCGAAACAGAATTCCTGATCGCGGTAATCCCACAGGTTCACGATCCCCGCGCGGGTGGGGACGAAGCGCACACCACCGTGAATGAGGTCGCCCATGGGTCAGACAGTCCCTTCTATATCGCCGGGTGCCACGAAGAGTTCGGTTTCCGCGCGCGTGCGGACGGTCACCACCGCCCCTCGGTAGCGGGCCAGGGCGGGTAGCACGAGCAGACCGCCGTCGAGCACCTCCACCAGGCGCAGCCGCTCCAGCAGCGCCACCACCTCACCGGTCAGACCGGGTGCGTCGGCCTGCCACTGGGCGGCGAACGTCGCGCCGTAGCGGTCGGTGAGCGCCCGCACCGTGTCGAGAATCCAGGAGGACGCGATGAACGGGTACTCCGGGATCTCGGCCGGTTCGGGGTCGTCGTCGGTCGCGTCCTCGGCGGCGAACGGATCCACCGGATCCGACAGCGGCGCGAAGACCGTGCGCATCGGAATGGCGGAATCGAGCTGCTCGGTGAGATCGGTCAGCGGGCGTTCCGGGCGGGGACGGCGCTCGACCGGATTGTCGATATCCAATACCAGGTCCGCGATCTCGCCCACCAGGAGCAGGGCGACCTGGGCCAGGGTGCCGGTGCTCGGGAAACGGATATCGGACAGGCGGCCCGAACTGTCGATGAGCGCCACGCCCTCGGCGCGGCGTTCGGCCGGTAATCCGGTGAGCAGTTCCACCTCGGCGACCAGCTTGTCCTGGGCCAGCAGTGCGCGCTCGGCGGGCGGGAGGTCCGCGGCGTAGACGACCGGCAGCTCCACCAGCGCGCGCCGGACCCGGCGGGCCGCCAGCGCCGCCGCGGGGGAGCGGGTGTCGGCCGCGGTGGCCTCGTCGCCGAGCAGCCCGGTGACGCTGTGCAGGTGCTGGAGGGCGCGCGGCGGTCGGAACAGGGCGAAGACCACCGCCCGGTCGATGTCGTAAAGTGCCTCTCCCGCTTCGGGATCCGCGGCCCAACCACCCGCGTCACCGTCGGCGAGGGCCACCGCGCCGCGCGCCGCCAGCCAGCCGACGGCATCCACGAACGCGTCCCGATCGGCGGCCCGGTCGGGAGCGAGTTCGAGACCGTCCACCTGTTCGGCGTAGGCGGCCACCTGGTCGGCCAGTTCGGACAGGGTGATCTGGTCACCGGCGCGGCCCAGCGCGGCCAGCGCGAGGGACAGATAGGCGTAGCGCCGACGGTCGAAGACACGGTCGGCGACCGTGCGGGCCGGGCGCGCACCGTCGAGCTGGTCCACGATCGGGAACAGTCGCGCGGTGGTCTCGGTGACCTCCAGGCGGTAGCCGAAGAGTTCGGCGAGGTCTTCCCGCAGTTCGGTGGCCCAGCGGCGAATGAGTGCGAGCGCGATGCGATCCGGGTAGGTGCGGGTGACGAGGTGGTTGGCCAGGATCACCCGGGCGGCGCGCTGATAGCTGTCCAGCGCGAGCGAGTCGATGGTCCGAGCGTGCATCAGCCGCGCACCCCCGCGGTCGGCATATCGTCGGACGTGTCGAGTCGCGCGGCCGGTGTGCCGGGGGTCGTTGCCGATTCGTTTGTCGCGCTGAGGTCCGTGGTCGACTCGAGTGCCGAGTCGGAGGCCGCGTTGTCGGCGGGTGCTGTGCCCCCGGCGGCGGTGGCAGTCGGCCTGTCGTCGGCCGTGATCGCGGGTGATTCGCTGCTGGGAGTGCGCCGCTCGGCCGTCTGCTCGGTGCGTCGGGCCGGGGTGCGGTCGTCGACGGTGGGAGTAGGGGAGCCATCCGGGCGGTTCCGTGGGTGCCCACACCGAGCGCTGGTTGCGGACGGCCCGCGCCCAGCGGGTGCGAGGGCTGTCGGGGAGTTGTCGGCGGTGATGGTCTCCGGGAGTTCGCCACCGGTCGCAGTGGTACGGGTGGCCCGCCCCGGGCGCGGGAGCCCGGTATCGGCGAGAGA
>NZ_JASCXP010000607.1:0-3033 GCF_030010695.1 Nocardia sp. CC201C | reverse complement strand
CGCCCCCCGGGGCCGCGCGCCCGGCCCGCCGACCGGATGGGTCGCCCATGCCTCGACCCATCCGCCGCACGGTCGGCGGCGCCCACCCCCTCGCGGGCGCCGCCGATGGCGTGCGCGGCCGGGTGGGTGCCCGCCGGATCGGCCGGGCTACTCGTATTCGCTGTCGACCAGGAGGTTGGGGAGGCGGCGGCGGCCCGCGGCGATGTCCTGGGCGAGGTCCTCGTAGGCGGTGGCGAGTTCGGTGAGGCGGGTGGAGGCGTCGTGGACGGCCTCGTCGGGGCAGGTGGTCAGGGTGAGATAGGCCAGCGCCGAGAACTGGGCCAGGCGGTCGACGACCGTGCCGACGGTCTCGGTGTGCAGGCGAGCGTCTCTCTCGGCCTTCGGCGACGCGGTGGCGACCCAGCGGTCGATATCGTGCACGAGGCGGGCGCGGTGGTGGTCGATGGCGGAGGTCGCGCCGGGGCGGGCGGCTAGGCGGCGCTCGTGCAGATCCGCGAGTAGGCCGGCGTACCGCAGCACCGGATGGTCGTCGGGAGGCAGGCCGCGGCAGGCCCGCAGCAGCAGGTTCTTGGTTGGGAGCGGGAGCACGGCGGCCATCCTGCTACGTGAATATCTCCGATTGGCAACGAAATTCGCCCCGGCTGAGATCGTTGTCGGCTGCGCCGTTCATGATCATTCGTCCATTCCGGCGGGCTGCGCGGCGTCGGTCGACGATCGGTGCGGCCCGGCCGGATCGCCACCGGTCGGCGGTCGGTGCACCGCAATCGGGGCACCGGTGGTCTTTGTCACCGCCGAGGTGTTGTATTCCCAAGGGCGCGTGCGGATGTGGCTGTGCGCATACGGTGGGAGGGGATGAGGAGACGGTGGATGCACGGGATGGCTCGGCATCGGGTGCGCGCGCCCGGTTCGACCGAGGTCCGCGGGCCGCTGCGGCGGTATCGGACGTGGTGGCCACACCCGCCGATGGACTGCTCGGTATGGTTCATCCGGTGCGCCCGGACCCGATCGTGCGGGGTGGCGAATTCGCCCCACGCACGCATCGGGTCTCTCGGCGCATATGCGGGTCTGTCGGGGACCGCATCGTTCGCCGAATACGGGGGAATGTCATGAATACGAAGAAGTACGGGGCGTCGCAGTGAGTGCCGAACTACATCTCGAGTTGCACCTGCGGGGCCGGGTCGTCTCCGCCGGATATCCGTTCGAGGACGGTGTGGTGACGGTCTCCGGAGAACGCATCACCGCCGTGCGATCCTTCACCGATTGGAAGGCGCAGCGGCCCTACTCGCCCACCCCGCTGCCGGTCGGCACGTTGCTGCCGGGCCTGGTGGACATGCACAACCACGGCGGGGGAGGGCACGGATTCGACACCCTCGACGCCGAGGAGGCGACGGCGGCCGCCGAATACCACCACGCGCTGGGCACCACCACGATTCTCGCGAGCATCGTCTCCGCGCCCGCCGACGAGATGGTGGAGCAGGTCGCCATGCTGCGCGAACTCGCCGCCGTCGGCATGATCGGCGGCATCCACGTCGAAGGGCCGTTCCTGGCGGACACCCGCTGCGGCGCACACGACCGGCACCACCTGCTCGCACCCGATCCGCGACTCACCTCCCGACTGCTCGACGCCGCGGGCGGACATCTGCGCGTCATGACACTCGCCCCCGAACTGCCCGGGTTCGACACGGTGGCCCGGATGCTCGCCGACCGTGGCGCGGTGGTGGCCCTCGGCCACAGCGAAGCCGACTTCGACGCCTTCTCGAAGGCCCTGCGCCCCAATGGGTTCGCCACCTCGGTTACCCATGTGGGCAATGGCATGCCGCCGATCCACCATCGCGCGTCCGGTGCGGGCGCCGCCGCGCTCACCGCCGCCTCTCGCGGGCAGATCGTCGTGGAGTTGATCGGTGACGGAGTCCATGTGGACGCCGGATTCGGCACCATGGTCTTCGCCGTCGCGGAGGATCAGATCGCGCTGGTCACCGATGCCATGCGGGCCGCCGGAATGCCCGACGGGCGCTACCGGCTCGGTGCGCGCGAGATGGAGGTCGGCGGCGGCGTGGCGCGGACGGAGGACGGCGCCATCGCGGGCGGCACCTCGCATCTGCTCCAGGGCGTCGCCTGGGCGGTGCGGGAATGCGGGGTATCGCTGGCCGAGGCGGTGCGGGCGGCGAGCCTCACCCCGGCGATCGCGCTGGGGCTGACCGAGGTCGGCGATCTGTGTCCAGGCCGGTACGCGGACGTTCTGGTGGTGGACGACGAACTGGGACTGCGGCGGGTGCTGCGACGGGGCCGTTGGCTGTCGTGATCGGCGGCGCACGCGCTGACGTGGCCCCTATTCGAAGCAAGGGCTTGCATCGGCCCGCGAGACAGGCAGAGTAATCAGGGTGATCCTCACCGTGACCATGAACCCGGCCTACGACATGACCTATCGGGTCGAGCGTTTCGATCGTGGCCGGGCACATCGGGTGCGATCGGTCGATCAGCGCATCGGTGGCCGCGGTATCAATGTCACCCGGGTGCTCAACCAGCTCGGCCGTTACGCACGGGCCACCGGATTCTCCGACCACTCCTTCGCGGCGGCGGCCGAACTGGAGATGCCGGTGGATTTCGTGCACGCGCTGCCCTGGGTGCGGCGCACGGTGGTGATCAGCGAATCCGACGACGGCACCGCCACCGCGCTGTGGGAGCCCGGGGCCCGCATCTCCGACGCGCACGCGGTGGAACAGCTGCGGGTGCGGGTGAGCGGGCTGCTCTCCGACAGCAGCGGCGTGGTGATCGCGGGATCGTTGCCCGGCGGGGTGGATGTGAGCGTTCCCGCGGAGCTGGCCCGGCTGGCCACCGACGCGGGCGTACCCGTGGTCTGCGATGTGGACGGGCCCGCACTGGAACTCGCGGCCGGTGTGCCCGGCGTCGTCCTCATGCCGAATACCGAAGAGCTGGAACGGCTCACGGGTATGCCGGCGACCACGCCCGCCGAGATCATGGCCGCCGTCGATCCGCTGGTCGCGCGGGGTGTCGGCGCGGTGATCGTCACGC
>NZ_JASCXP010000606.1:0-3049 GCF_030010695.1 Nocardia sp. CC201C | reverse complement strand
CGAACATCGGGTGTGCCCCATCCACTGCCGGGTGTTTTACGTAGAGTGGGGCGCGAAAGGTCTCGTGGGACCACCATCGATCACCGGACTCAGGAGCGTGGCACCGTGGGCATGCGCCCCCCGACAGGCTTACCTTCGCTGTCTCGACGCAGCCGAGTACTGCTGGTCGCAGCACTCGTCATGGCCGCACTGCTGCTGGTGGGCCCCCGGCTCACCGACGCGTACACCAACTGGCTGTGGTTCGGCGAGGTGGGTTTCCGCGACGTGTACCACCGCGTCCTGCTGACCCGGATCCTGCTGTTCCTGGCGGTCACCATCGCCGTCGCCGCCATCATCTGGGTGGCGCTGCTGCTGGCGTACCGCACCCGCCCCATGTTCCTGCCGCCGGCCGGCCCCGGCGATCCGATCGCCCGTTACCGCACCACGGTCATGAGCCGACTTCGCCTGTTCGGCGTCGGCATTCCGCTGGTGATCGGTCTGCTGTCCGGTCTGGTCGCGCAGTCGAGCTGGGTGACGGTGCAGCTGTTCCTGCACGGCGGTTCCTTCGGCCAGAAGGATCCGCAGTTCAATCTCGACATCGGCTTCTACGCCTTCGACCTGCCGTTCTACCGCTGGGTCCTGAACTGGCTGTTCGTCGCCGTGCTGATCGCGTTCTTCGCGAACCTGGTGACCCACTACGTCTTCGGCGGTCTGCGCCTCACCGGCCGGGAAGGGTCGCTGAGCACCGCGGCGCGCGTGCAGCTGGCGGTGCTGGCCGGAATCTTCGTGCTGCTCAAGGCGATCGCGTACTGGTTCGACCGCTACGCCCTGCTGTCCAGTCAGCGCAAGGAACCAACCTTCACCGGTGGTTCCTACACCGATATCAACGCGGTGCTGCCCGCCAAGCTCATCCTGCTGTCCATCGCGGTGATCTGCGCGGTCGCCTTCTTCGCCGGCATCGTATTGAAGGATCTGCGGGTTCCGGCGATGGCGGCGGCGCTGCTGGTGCTGTCCTCGGTGCTGGTGGGCGCGGTGTGGCCGCTGCTGGTGGAGCAGTTCTCGGTGCGCCCGAACGCGGCCACCAAGGAAGCCGCCTATATCGAGCGCAATATCGAGGCGACCAGGCAGGCGTACGGAATCACCGACGACAAGGTCGAATACGTCGACTACAAGGGCGTCGCCCAGAACACCAACGGCGCCAGCATGTCGGCCGCCGACCGCGCCACCATCGCGAATATCCGCCTGCTCGATCCGAACCTGATGCAGGCCACCTTCATTCAGCGCAACCAGCAGCTGCAGAACTTCTACGGCTTCCCCGATCCGCTGGACGTGGACCGCTACGAGGTCAACGGCGAGATGCGCGACTTCATCGTCGCGGCCCGTGAATTGCAGCCGCAGAACCTGTCCGGCAACCAGACGGACTGGATCAACAAGCACACCGTGTACACGCACGGCAACGGTTTCGTGGCCGCGCCCGCGAACCGCGTGAACGTGGCCCCGCCCAAGGAGTCCGAGCAGGCGCAGCAGGCGGCGGGCGAATCGGGCGGCTACGGCTACCCGGTCTTCGACGTGGACGGCCTGTCGACGGTCAGCGATCTGTTCATTCCGAAGGAGCGGCAGGCGATTCCGGTCGACGAGCCGCGCATCTACTACGGCGAGCTGATCTCCAAGAGCGACGCGGACTACGCCATCGTCGGTGCCAACGGTCAGCCCGCCCGCGAGTACGACAAGCCCGACTCGCAGTACACCTACGACGGTGCGGGCGGTGTGCCGCTGGGCAACTGGGTCAACCGCTTGGCCTTCGCGGCCAAGTACGCCGAGCGCAACATTCTGTTCTCCGGCGTGATCGGCCCCGATTCGAAGATCATCTTCAATCGCAATCCGCGGGATCGCGTGGAGCAGGTCGCACCGTGGCTGACCGCCGACAGCGACGCCTACCCGGCGGTGGTCGACGGCCGCATCGTGTGGATCGTCGACGCCTACACCACCCTGGACAGCTACCCGTACGCGCAGCGCACCTCGCTGGACGGCGTGCTCGAGGACAGCATCGACCAGACCACCGGGCGGCTGCTGCCGCGCAAGGAGGTCAGCTACATCCGCAACTCGGTGAAGGCGACCATCGACGCCTACGACGGCACCGTCAAGCTGTACGAGGTCGACTCCACCGATCCGGTGCTGCAGGCGTGGCGCGGCGTGTTCCCGAACGCGGTGACGCCGGAGAGCGAGATCTCGCCGGAGCTGCGGGCGCACTTCCGCTATCCCGAGGATCTGTTCAAGGTGCAGCGTGAACTGCTGTCGAAGTACCACGTGAACGATCCGCGCGAGTTCTTCACCAACAACGCCTTCTGGTCGGTGCCCAACGATCCGACGGTGGAGGGTGCGGCCGCCAACGCCCATCAGCCCCCGTACTACCAGCTGCTCGGCGACCCCGAGACCGGCAAGCCGATGTTCACCCTGACCAGCGGCATGGTGGGTTTCCGCCGCCAGTTCCTGTCGGCGTACCTGCAGGCGCATTCGAATCCGGAGAACTACGGCAAGATCACCGTGCTACAACTGCCACCGGGTTCGGAGACACCCGGCCCCGGCCAGACGCAGACGTCGATGACCACCGCCGACGAGGTCTCCCGCGACCGCAACCTGCTGACCGGTGGCAATGTCAACAAGATCCGCTACGGCAATCTGCTGACCCTGCCGGTCGGCAACGGCGGCATCCTGTACGTCGAGCCGTGGTATCTGGAACGCAATGCCGGAGCCGGTGCCCCGACCTTCCCGCAGCTGGTGAAGGTGCTGGCCAGCTACCGCGACAAGGTGGGCTACGGCTCCACGGTGCAGGAGGCCCTGGACAAGGTGCTGCCCGGCACCGGCAGCGCCGCCACCAACCAGCCCGGCCAGCAGGGCGCCACGCCGCCGCCGAACCAGGGCACGACACCGCCGCCCGATCAGGGCACGACGCCACCGCCCGCGGGCCGGGACGCCGCCGTCGCCCAGATCGACGACGCCCTGAGGTCGGTGCAGGACGCTCAGCGCTCCGGTGACCTGGGCGCTCTGGGCCGCGCCCTGGAACGCCTGC
>NZ_JASCXP010000605.1:0-3056 GCF_030010695.1 Nocardia sp. CC201C | reverse complement strand
TCACCCCGTGTGATGGCTGTGAGGGCCAGGTGCCGCTGCTACGGCACCCGACCCGTGTGGGTTACCTAACCCGACGTATCAGTCGGATCAGGCACACAACCCCGGCGACGAGGGCAGCGCCCAAAGCTATGGATGCCCAGTCGACCGGGGTTTCCTGTGTGCGGGAATGCTTCCCCATGACCCACCACCTCCTTTCTGGCGGGGCGACGCGGATCAGGCAGGTCGCCACCCCCTCGAAAAGAGGTGGCCACACTGTAACTGTGGGTCGAGCGGCCCTGAGACCGTTTGCGGGTACGAACGTTCCAGCCTCCGCGTGTCGGCCGACACCGCCGTACCGGTGTCGGCGGACGCTCCGGCGGGCAGCGGAACCGTGGCTCCGACCTCCTGGTAGGAAGAGACCATGCAGCATCCCGCCCGGCCCGTGCTCAATCTGCTCACGTTCCTGCCGCAGCAGCGGCGGATCGAGTTGACGCCCGCGGTGTACGGGACCGATTACGAGGAACTGCGGTTGCGGACCGGGGACGGCGAGACCATCGACGCGTGGTGGGTGCCAGCGCGGGGAGAACCGGTGGCGCACATACTGTTCGCGCACGGGAACGCGGGGAATATCGGGGACCGGTCGCCGATTCTGGCGCTGCTGTCGCGGGCCGGATTCGATGTGCTGATCTTCGACTATCGCGGATACGGGCGCAGTACCGGCAGGCCGAGCGAACAGGGCACCTATCTGGACGCTCGGGCCGCCCGGACGGCATTGCTGGAGCGGCTCGGGGTGGACCCGAATCGGATTGTCTACCTGGGGAAGTCGCTGGGCGGCGCGGTGCTGCTGGAACTGGCGACCGCCTATCCGCCCGCCGCGCTGGTGCTCATCTCCACCTTCACCGGACTGCGGGACGCGGCCGCGGCGGTCTACCCGATCCTGCCGAAGCTCTTCGTGCCCGACGCCTACCCGAGTCTGCGCCGCATCCGCAACCTGCGTGCGCCGGTGCTGATCATGCACGGCGACAACGACGAACTGCTGCCACTGCGCATGGGGGAGCAGTTGTACGCGGCCGCGCCGGAACCCAAGCGGCTCGTGGTGTTTCCGGGCGCGGGCCACAACGAGGTGGTGGCGCAACCGGAGTGGGCCGCGACCCTCTCGGCCTGGGTCGCGGCCAGTCTCGGCATCACGCGCTGACGATCGCCACCGCGTCGATCTCCACCAGCATCTCCGCGCGCGGTAGCCCGGTGAACACCGTGGTGCGCGCGGGCAGCACATCGCCGGTGGTGTGCGCGGTGACGAAGGCCCCGTAGGCGTCGTTCATGATCGCGAAATCCTCGCGCTTGGTGAGGTAGACGCGCAGCATCACCACATCGTCGAAGCTCGCGCCACCGGCCTCCACGATGGCCTTCACGTTGTCGAGGGTGCGGGTGGTCTGGGCGGCGACATCGCCGGGGTACAGGTACTCGTTGGTGACCGGATCCACCGGCCCCTGCCCGGACACCTGCACGAACGGCCCCTTGCGCACCCCCTGCGAGAACGTGTGCGCGGGTGCGGGCGCGGCGGTGGTGCGGATGGCGATCTTCTCACTCATGGGTGAACCTTTCGATATCGGGAGGGTGTCCGGTGCCGACGGCCCGTCACAGGTCGCGGAGGCCACCGGGTGTCACGGGTGGCGGAGGCCACCGGATGTCACGGGCGTGGGCTCCAGCCGAGTTCGGCGGAGACGGCGTCGGCGGCGGCGCGCACCCGGGGGAGCTGGGCGAGCACCTGATCGTGATCGAGCAGCATGTCCGGCACCGACATGGACAGCGCCGCCACCACCGCCCCGGTACCGTCGCGGACCGGGACGCCGATGCAGTTGACGAAGCTCTCGTGCTCCTCGTGGTCCTCCGCATAGCCCTGTGCGGCAACGAGTTCCAGCTCGGTCAGGTAGGCGTCCGGATCTGCGATGGTGCGATCGGTGAACCGCGTGTACTCGATGCCCTCGGCAATGGCGCGCCACCGCGTGCGCGGCTGCGCGGCGACGAGTATCTTGCCGACCGCCGTGCAGTGCAGCGGTGCGGGTCGGCCCACCCGCGAGTACATCCGAACACTCTGTGTCGCATCGAGTTTGTCGATGTAGACCGCCTCACCGGACTCGTAGACCGCGAGGTGGATGGTCTGCCCCGTGGCGGCATTGAGATCGGTGAGATGCGCTCGCGCGACCGTGCGGATATCGCGGCTCTCCAGCGCGTGATTGGCCAGCTCGAACAGCCGTGATCCCAGCCGGTAGCGGTGTTCGGCGTCGTGGGTGACGAAACGCTCGCCCTCCATGGTCTGCAACAGCCGCAGCACCGTCGATTTGTGCACACCCAGCCGAGTGGCCAACTCGTCCAGGGATTTCGAGTCCGCACCCAGTTCGGTGAGGATGGTCAGCGCGCGCTGCAGACTCTGGCTCATGAGGCCACATTCTCGGTCACGACGGTGTCGGGGTAACGCAGTCGGGCCCATTCGGCGGCGTCCAGGGCGGCCAGCGACGCCAATCGGGCCGGTGGCGGAAGTTCGGCGCCGTCGCCCACGGCCGTGAGTGCCGCCGCGGCGCACAGATGTCCGAAGCGCAGCAGGTGCTCGTGCGGTCTGCCCTGGAGCAGCGCGCCCAGATAGCCGCCCGCGAAAGCGTCTCCGGCGCCGATGCGTTCGGTCACGCGCAGGGCGAGGGCGGGCACCTCGAGACGGCGCTCGCCGAGGAAGCCGATCACCGCGTGAGCGTCGTTCTTGACCACCAGGTGCCGCGGCTGCGGGAACAGTGCGCGCAGCCGATCCGGATCGCCGGTGCCGAAGACCGCCGCGGCCTCGTCGGAGCCGAGGAACACCACATCGGCGCCGCGCACATGCCGGGCCAGCACCTCGGCGGCGTCCACGGTGCGCCGATGCCACAGCGCCGGACGGTAATTCAGATCGAAGCTGAGCAGCCGGTCGCCGCGCGGCCGGGTGAGCAGGGAGTCGGTGAGCGCCGTCGCGGAATCCGAGAGCGCGGTGGTGATGCCGGTGAAGTGGACGACCTCGCAGCCGTCGAGCAGGGCGGCGGCCGCGTCGG
>NZ_JASCXP010000604.1:0-3057 GCF_030010695.1 Nocardia sp. CC201C | reverse complement strand
CTACGATTCGGTTCGAGCCGGGCCGGTCGGTCGGTCGCGTCAGTCAGGGCTGCCCAGCCGGACTACGGTCGGGGTGAAGGTCCCGGACGAGGTGGCGACATCGAGCACCTGCACGCGGTCGGGGTCCAGGCGTAGCAGGGTGAACTTCGGATCGTCCGGGCCGCTCACACCGAAGGTGGTGAGGTCGTAGCCCAGGGGTTCCGGCGCTGTCGTGAACAGATCCCAGACGTGCTTCTTCACCGCGTCGTCCGTCACCCAGGAGGCGACGGCCTCACCGGAGACGGTGTTGTGCGCCGGGCTCCAATAGCTGAACGCCACAGTCGGATTGGCGGCCAGATGGCGCGCCTTGATCGGCGAGGGACTGGTGAAGATCCAGCCCACCGGACGGTCGCCCTCCATCTCCCAGATCGGGTGCAGGATGCGCGAGCGCGGGCGACCGTCGGCATCGACGGTGGTGATGGTGCACCACACGATCTCGCCGGTGAATCGGAAGAACTCATCCCTGATGGTGTCGAATGTCGTCATCGCCAACTCCCTCGTCATCGCAGCCTCCCCGTCGTGGCCGCTTTCCCCGCGCCGATCGTGTGTGGGCGCATCATCGCACGGAGCACCGACAGATTGCCGTGATCGCCGAAGTTCATGCGCCGACCGGCTTTTCGTCGCATCCTCGTAGGGGGCGGCACAGGTGGGATCGTCCCGACGCGGGTGAGGTGGATGTCATGAGCGCGACAGTGCTGATTTCCGGTGCCGGTATCGCGGGATCGACGCTGGCCTACTGGCTCGGCGAGTACGGATTCGCGGTGACCGTGGTCGAACGGGCGACGCACCGGCGGACCAGCGGCAGTCCGGTGGATGTGCGCGGGGCCGCCGTGGATGTGGTCACCGAAATGGGCATCATGCCCGAGTTGCGTGCGGGCGCGACCCATGTCGAGCGGATCACCTTCGTGGACGGCACCGGGCGGCGGCGAGCCACTGTGCGCACGTCGGCATTCGGGGAGCGTGAGGACGAAATCGAGGTGGCGCGAGCCGATCTGGCGGGCGTCCTGCTCGCGGCGGCGGGTGACCGGGCCGAGATTCGCTGGGGCGACACGATAACCGGGCTGGTGCAGGATGTCTCCGGGGTGCGCGTCCGCTTCGACCAGGCACCGCCCGAGCACTTCGACTACGTCGTCGGCGCGGACGGCCTGCACTCCACGGTGCGGCGGCTGGTCTTCGGGCCCGAACGAAACTTTCTGCGGCACAGCGGGATCTACGTCTCCACTCTGCCGGTGGAACGCCTGGTCGGTGACGATCGCGAAGTGCTCATGTACAACACACCCGGCCGGTCGGTCTCCGTGCACCCGGCGGGTGGCCGACCGCTCGCTGCGTTCATGTTCCGGCGCGGGGAGATTCCGGGGCTGGACTATCGCGAGACCGCAGCGCACAAGCGCATCCTCATCGGCGAATTCACCCACCGCACCGGCATCTTCGCCGATCTGCTCGACCAGGTGCGCGCCGCGCCGGACCTCTACTTCGACTCGGTCGGCCAGGTGCGGCTGCCCCGCTGGTCGGACGGCCGGGTCGCCCTGGTCGGCGACGCCGCCTCCTGCGTCTCACTGTTCGGCAACGGCTCCAGTACGGCCATCGTCGGCGCGCGCACCCTCGCCGAGGAACTGGCGCGCACCCCCGAACTGCCCCGAGCGGCGTTGTACCGTTACGAGCACCGGCACCGCGGCGTCGCCGGAGGCGAACAGCGCGGTCTGCGGCTCGCGGCCGCCTTGCTCATTCCCGGTTCCCGCCCCGCGATCCTGCTTCGCGACACCGCGATCCGCCTGCTGCCCTCCCGGTGACAATCGATCGCATACCGCCGAGGTCGCGCCGGTATCCGGCGGTGACCGTGACCCCGACGAACCCGCACGTTCTCACAGCAGATCGCTGACGTCGTCGGGGACGTCGACGGCGTATTTGCGCAAGGTGTCCATGGGGATCACCTCCAGGGCGTTCTCGTGGGTGGCGGCCAGGATCACGGGGGCGGCGACGCCGTCCTCGTGGGCGTGCAGCCAGCGGACGGCCACCACGCACCAGCGGTCGCCGGGTTGCAGGCCGGGGAAGTTGTTCTCGGGACGCGGGGTCAGCAGGTCGTTGCCGATCGACTTCTGGTGGTCCAGGAATTCGGCGGTCACGACGGTGCACACCGTATGACTGCCCAGATCCTCGGGGCCGGTACTACAGCAGCCGTCCCGATAGAAGCCGGTGAGAGGATCGGTGCCACACTCCTCCAGCGGTCCCCCAAGCACATTTCGATCGGTCACGTGGCCGATCCTATTGTCTTGGTGTCGGATTCGCCGCTGCTTCGCGGGCTCGGCACGTTGTCGTCCAAACCGGTCGGTAGATGGAGCCTCCGCGCATACTCGTTCCGGCGTGTCCTCCGGTTCCCGTACCGGCCTGTGTGTTATTGCACACGCCGTCGTCCGATTCGGCATGTCGGCAGGGCTCACGGGCCGGTCGGAGCGCCCTCGACGGACAGGTGGGCGAATCGGGCGGCGGCGAACTCTCTGAAAGGATGGTGCCGTGACTGCAGACGCCTGGATTCTGATTGCCGCGATCGCCGCGGTGCTGCTGGTGGCCTTCGTCGCCGGTTTCGTGCTGTACAAGCGTCGGCGTATCTCGCTGACCCCCGACACCACCGAGACCAAGGAGGTCACGGACAAGTCGGGCGGTTACACGGCAGCGGGCGGCTTCAGTTTCAGCCAGGGCGGTGGCACGGCCACGGCGCCGAAACCCACCCCGGAACCGGTACGGCCACCGACGCCGCCGGTCGAGCGCACCGACGACGAGGGCCAGCCGCATATCGGCGACGACGCGGCCGTGCCTCGCGACGCGGCCCGACGCGGCATTACCGACGTGCGTCTGCCGGAGCCCGAGCAGGGTCCGCAGGCTCCCCCCGCGCCCGAGTCCGACACGCCCGGCGCGACCACCGAGCCCGAGGCCACCGGAACTGTCGCACCTGAGAAGTCTGACGTGGCTGAGAAGCCGGGCGTGGCTGAGCAAGGGACCGCCCCGGATCTGGTCGCCCCC
>NZ_JASCXP010000603.1:0-3076 GCF_030010695.1 Nocardia sp. CC201C | reverse complement strand
TCGCGGTGTTGGGGGCGGGGATGGAGAGTGTGGCGATGATCGTCGCGGTGGGGGAGCGGCGGTATGTGATGCGGTTGCCGAAGGGGGAGTGGGGGGCGGAGGGGATGGTGCGGGAGGCTCGGTTGCTTCCGGAGTTGGGGCCGCGGGTGGGGTTGCCGATTCCGCGGTTCGCGTTCACGGCGCCGAATCCGTTGGGGCCGGGGGAGTTCTGTGTTTATCCGGTGGTACCGGGTGAAGTGGTGCTGCCGGAGGAGTGGCATCGGCGTGGGCTGCTGGGGGCGGGAACGGCGCGGCAGGTGGCGGAGTTTCTGGAGCAGATGCACGCGTTTCCGGTGGAGCGGGCGGTCGAGTTGGGGGTGGAGGTGGCCGACTTCCGGGCGGACTTCGCGGAGACCCTGGACATGCTGGAGGAAGAGGTCGTGCCGCTGTTGGATGCGGAGCGGGGGCGGCGGTTGGTGGCGGTGTACGAGCGGTACCTGGGCGATGCGGAGAATTTCGCGTACCGGCCCACCCTGATCCACGGGGATGTGAGCCTGGATCATCTGTTGATCGAGGGCGATCGCATCAGCGGAGTGATCGACTTCGGGGATATGCAGGTCGGGGATCCGGATTACGACCTGTGCTACCTGTGGGCGGAGGCGGGCGCCGACTTCGTGCGGCAGGTGCGGCAGGGGCGCGGGCGGGAATTGGGCGCGTCGCTGGTGCGCAAGCTGGAGTTCTGGACCTGCGCCGACCCGGCCGACGACATCCTGCACGGGATCGAGAACGATATGCCGGACCTGCGGGAACAGAGCCTCGGCCGCCTGGCGCGGGCGCTGGACGGGCTCACGGATCAGGCGGGGGTGCTGTAGGCCAGCACGACTTGGAGGAACAGGTCCACCCGCCCCTCGCGGACGGCAGGATTGTCCGGTTCCAGCAGGCACTGGGCGAGCGTGCCGTCATGAACGGCGACCAGGGCACGGCCCAGGGTGCGCGGATCGGGAACGATGCGTCCCGCACGCTCCACCAGCGTCACGATCACGGGGGTCAGGGCCGCGGCGATCGACTCCTCCCGAGCTACCATGGCCCGCCGCAGCGCCGGAGTGCGCAGGGCGTGCGCGGTGAACTCCGAGGTGATGCGAAACCACTTGTCGTCCACGGGAACCGCGGCCAGCACATGCTCCACCGCCTGCCGCGGCCGCGACACCGTCACCGCGGCGGGTGCGTCCAGCACCGCCCGCACCTCGCTCAGCATCCGGCTGGAACGCTGCTCCCACATGGCGAGGAACAGCTCCTCGAGCGAGGTGAAATTCGAGTAGAACGCGCCCCGGGTGAATCCGGCCCGCTCACACACCTGCTCGACCGAGCACCGCCCGAACCCCTCATCCGCGAACGCGTCGAACGCCGCGTCCAGCAACCGCTGCCGGGTCTGCTCCCGCCGCCGCCCGCCGCGCGGCTCGGCCACCTCGGCGGCGACCTCCTCCACACTCTCCTCACCCCTGCTCACGCCCGCATCGTAGCGAGCCGCATCCCCACTCCGCGCCGCCGACCGGCCACGCCGTCTACCGGCCACGCCTGCGACGAGCGAGTAGGGCTTGGCGGTCACGAAGCCGTCCGCGACCGGACAGATCACCGGCTACGCTGACACCACCTGAGCCATCAGCGGCCAGACCGTGGAACACGATCACCGGACCGGTTGGTCACCCTCGAACTCCGCGGCCGACTTCGCCTCGGCCAGAACGGCTTCCAGCATCGCCGGCGTCAGCCGTCCGGTGAAGGTGTTCTGCTGGCTCACGTGATAGCTGCCGAACAGGTGCAGGGGTGTGCGGTCGGGGCGGGCGGGGGCGATGGTGGTGTGGACGCCGTGGCCGAACTTGGGCCTGGGTTTCGGTAGTGCCCAGCCGGATCGGGCGAGGGCGGGGAGCAGTGCCTGCCAACCCCAGCCGCCGAGGACCACGATCGAACGCAGGGTCGGGGCGAGGAGGTCGAGTTCGGCTATCAGCCAGCGGCGGCAGGTGTCGCGTTCGGTGGTGGTCGGTTTGTTGTCGGGTGGGGCGCAGTGGACGGGGGCGGTGACGCGGGCGCCGAGCAGGCGCAGGCCGTCGTCGCGGTGTACGGCGGTCGGCTGGTTGGCGAGGCCGACGGCATGCATGGCGGCGTAGAGGACGTCGCCGCTGCGATCCCCGGTGAACATCCGCCCGGTGCGATTGCCGCCGTGCGCGGCCGGTGCCAGGCCGACTACCAGCAACTTCGCATTGTCGGGGCCATACCCGGGCACCGGCCGACCCCAATACGCCTCATCCCGGAAGGCCGCGCGCTTCTCGTCGGCGACCCGCTCCCGCCACGCCACCAGACGCGGGCAGGCTCGGCACTCGACGAGTTCGTCCTCCAGTTCGGGAATCGTGCGGAACACGGTTCCAGCCAACCACGCCGCCCGCCGTGTCGTCCCAGGACAGGCCCGAAATCGGACAGCCGGGCATACTTAGCCGGATTGCCAAATATTTGCGACACGGAGGGCGCGTACATGGCCTACCTGGCGGAGTTGGGCGGTGCGGCCGGTATCGCACAGGAGGTGGGAGATCTGCTGGGGGTCTTCGCCTTTGCCGTGTCCGGTGCGCTGCTGGCTGTCCACAAGCGATACGACCTGGTCGGTATTGCCGCGCTGGCGGTCTGCACCGCCCTCGGCGGCGGCATCATGCGCGATCTCGTCATCGGCGCGACGCCACCGGCGGCCTTCGTTCACCTCCGCTATCCGGCCACCGCGCTGCTGGCCGCGCTCATCATCTTCTTCTGGCACCCGCCGCGGCGACTCATCAGAACGCCCCTCGCCATGGCCGACGCGGTCGGCCTCGCCAGCTTCTGCGTCACCGGCACCGTCACCGCCTACCACCACGGGCTGTCTGCCTTCTCGGCCGCCGCGCTGGGCGTGCTCACCGCGGTGGGCGGCGGTGTCGTCCGTGATGTGCTGGCCGGACGACCCCCGAGCATCCTGCGTCCCGACGAGGAGGTCTACGCCATCCCGGCGCTGGTCGGTGCTGCCGCCACGGCGGCGCTGCTGCATTTCGGCGTCTACACCTACTGGACGGGCGCGCTCGCC
>NZ_JASCXP010000602.1:0-3079 GCF_030010695.1 Nocardia sp. CC201C | reverse complement strand
ACGGTGTGCGCCTTGCCACCCCAGCCCACGTGCGCCTCGGCGCGCATGCGGTCGATCATGTGCGGGTAGTGCAGCTCGAACGCCGGACGCTCGGAGCGGATGCGCGGCAACTCGTAGAAGTTGTGCCGCGGCGGCGGGCACGCGGTCGCCCACTCCAGCGAATTGCCGTAGCCCCACGGATCGTCCACCGTCACGACCTCGCCGTAGCGGTAGGACTTGAAGACGTTCCAGATGAACGGCAGCATCGACGCGCCCAGGATGAAGGCGCCGATGGTGGAGATGGTGTTCAGCGTGGTGAACCCGTCGGTGGGCAGGTAGTCCGCGTAGCGGCGCGGCATACCCTCGTTACCCAGCCAGTGCTGCACCAGGAACGTGGTGTGGAAGCCGACGAAGGTGGCCCAGAAGTGCCACTTCGCCAGGCGCTCGTCCAGCATGCGGCCGGTCATCTTCGGGAACCAGAAGTAGATGCCCGCGTAGGTGGCGAACACGATGGTGCCGAAGAGCACGTAGTGGAAGTGCGCCACCACGAAATACGTGTCGGACACGTGGAAGTCCAGCGGCGGGCTGGCGAGCAGGACGCCCGACAGACCACCGAAGAGGAAGGTGACCAGGAAGCCGACCGAGAACAGCATGGGTGATTCGAAGGTCAGCTGACCCCGCCACATGGTGCCGATCCAGTTGAAGAACTTCACGCCGGTCGGCACCGCGATGAGGAAGGTCATGAACGAGAAGAACGGCAGCAGCACCGCGCCGGTGGCGTACATGTGGTGCGCCCACACCGCGATGGACAGCGCGGCGATACCCAGCGTCGCGTACACCAGCGTGGTGTAACCGAAGATCGGCTTGCGGCTGAAGACCGGGAAGATCTCCGAGACGATGCCGAAGAACGGCAGCGCGATGATGTACACCTCGGGGTGGCCGAAGAACCAGAACAGGTGCTGGTAGAGCAGCGTGCCGCCCGAGGCCGGGTCGTAGATGTGCCCGCCCAGATGCCGGTCGTAGGCCAGCGCCATGAGCGCGGCGGTCAGCAGCGGGAAGGCCAGCAGCACCAGCACGGCGGTCACCAGGATGTTCCAGGTGAAGATCGGCATGCGGAACAGGGTCATGCCCGGGCAGCGCAGGCAGACCACCGTGGTGATCATGTTGACGCCGCCGAGGATGGTGCCCAGACCGGATACGGCCAGGCCGAGAATCCACAGGTCCGCGCCGACGCCGGGCGAGTGCACGATGTCCGAGAGCGGGGTGTAGGCGGTCCAGCCGAAGTCGGCCGCGCCACCGGGGGTGATGAAGCCCGCGGTCGCCATGGTGCCGCCGAACAGGTACAGCCAGTAGCTGAACGAGTTCAGGCGCGGGAAGGCGACGTCGGGTGCGCCGATCTGCAACGGCAGGATGATGTTGGCGAAGCCGAACACGATCGCGGTCGCGTAGAACAGCAGCATGATGGTGCCGTGCATGGTGAACAGCTGGTTGAACTGTTCCGGCGACAGGAACTGCAGGCCCGGACGGGCGAGCTCGGCGCGCATCAGCAGTGCCATCAGGCCGCCGATGAGGAAGAAGGACATCGCCGTCACCAGGTACATGACGCCGAGGGTCTTCGGGTCTGTCGTGGTGACCATCTTGTAGATGAACGAACCCTTGGGACCCACACGGGGCGGGTATGGCCGAGCCGCTTCCACTTCACGGACTGGGCGTGGCTCTACGGCAGTCACTGAACCTCCTGACAGGTGCCTTCTGGTCGTTCGTCGCGGTTGCTTCCGGCGTCGGCGTTTTCACGCACACGCGAACGACGGGTGGCTTGCGCTGTTGTGAATCGTAAACCGTGCTGCCGCAGCGGTCGCGGCCGGTCCTACTCTCTGTCGTAATTGGCCTTGGTAACGGACTGCCGGGGACCGTGGTCGCGAAGTTCCCGGGCCGCCGATCCGGCCGATCTCCGAGCGTCGCGATTGGGTGTCCGGACTCGCGCCTGTACGCTCCTCCGCATGTCGGTGCGCGAGTCCGCTTCCACCCGAACCCCGTACGCCCCCTCCCCCGGTTCCGCGCGGCGTGTGCGCACCTGGGGGGTGGCATTGGCCGCCGCCGCGGTGCTACCGACGGGTCTGCTGGCAGGCTGTGCCGAACCGGCCGACGACGCCGCCAGCGCCATCGTGCGCACCACCACGAATATCGCGGGCGCGGGCGTGGTCGGTCTGGAACGTGACACCCGCACCGCGTGCGCGCTGCCCACCACCGCCGATCCGGCCGCGGGCGCGACCCGCTCCGTCGACACCACCACCGGGACCGTCGAGGTGCCCGCCGATCCGCAACGCATCGTGGTGATCTCGACCCCGGCCCTGGACGCGATCTGCGCGCTCGGCCTATGGGAGCGCGTGGTCGGCGCGGCCACCGTCGCCGGTCCCACCCCGCAGCCCGCCTATCTGGGCACCGGCATCTCCGAGATCCCGGCGGTCGGTATGGTCGGCACGCCCGACCCCGCGCAGATCGCCGCCCTGGACCCGGACGTGATCATCGGCGGCGCGACCGACGGCGCGAGCTACGACGCGCTGCGCGGTATCGCGCCCACCGTGCTGGTCTCCGGCGACGGCGGCTGGCAGCGACAGTTCTCCGCTATCGCCACGGCGCTGGGCCGGGAGCGGGCCGCCGATCAGGTGCTCGCCGACTACCGCACCGCGGCCCGCGACACCGGAAACGCGGTGGCCGCCAACCTGACCCAGGCGTCGGTGGTGCGCTTCCGCCCCGACGACCTCCAGGTGCTGGGCGGGGACAGCTTCGCCGGGCAGGTGCTGGGCGATGTCGGGGTGCAGCGGCCGACCGCGCAGCGCGGCGCGAGCTTCGAACTGGCGGATGTGTCGTCCCAGGAGAATCGGGACAAGGTGGAGGGCGACCTCATCTACGTCATGTTCGACGGTCCCGAGGGTCGCGATTTCGGCGAATCGCTCATGCGCGGCGACGACTGGAAGGAACTCGCCGCGGTCGGCGACAAGCGCAATTTCGCCGTCGAGGACGTGATCTGGCACGGCAGCGGCGTGACCGCGGCGCGGGCCCTGCTGGAGGACATCCGCAACACCCTCAACGGCTATGT